>RKRS01000245.1 GCA_007571275.1 Dehalococcoidia bacterium | reverse complement strand
CGTTGACGCCCCGCAGGAGGACATATTCGAACGTTACCCTGCCGCTGGTTCGACGATTGTGGTCCCGAACTGCATCGAGAATGTTCTCGATCGATGCTCCCGGAACCGGAACCAGCTCCTTGCGCAGCGTGGGATCAGGCGCATGCAGGGAGACGGCCAGGTTGACTTGCGGATGCTCGGACGCGAGCCGACGAATGTTCTGCGGGATACCGACGGTTGACACGGTAATTCGGCGTGGAGACAGCGCGAAGCCCGCGGGGTCGGTCAGCCGCTGAATCGCCTCGCTGACATTCGCATAGTTGGCGAGTGGTTCGCCCATGCCCATGAACACGACGTGCGTGAGCTCGCGGCCCTCGTCACGCGCCCATGACCGAGCGAGGATCGCTTGCCTGATGATCTCGCCGACTGTGAGCTGACGCCTCAGCCCTTGCAGTCCGGTCGCGCAGAAGACGCAACCCATTGCGCAGCCGGCCTGCGATGACAGGCAGACTGTGTCGCGAGGCTTCGAGCGGATCAGTACGGTTTCGACGAGTTCACCGTCAGCGAGCTGGAGCAGCGCCTTGCTGGTTGAGCCGTCAGCCGAGGTTTGCACTTCAAGCGGATCCACCGCCGTCGAGCCTGCGCTCGAGAGTCTCCGTCGCAGCTCGACGGGCAGGTCAGACATCTCGTTGGGATCGAGCGCGCCGCGTTGGTACATCTGTCGCCAAATCTGTTTGGCGCGGTATGCAGGTTGACCAAACGATTCGACCAACTCGCTCAGCGCTGCACGGTCCAGATCGAGGAGTTCAGGCATCGCTGGAACCAAGGCGTTGACCGACCAGATCGCGGGTACCGCGAGAAAATTCCTCCGCGCTCAGTTCACGCTTGCCGGCTCGTTGCAGCCTCTTGATCTCGAGCGCGCCTGACCCGGTGGCGACGCTGATGGTCTCTCCATCGCCAATGATCGAGCCTGGCATATCTGAGACGCTGATATCTGTGCTTATCGCCTCAACGACCCGGATCGAGGTCGTACCCAAAGTCGTGGTCGCCCCTGGCCAAGGCGTGTACGCACGGATGTGTCGGGCGATCTGATCAGCGGACGCCGTCCAGTCAATCCGCCCCTGCTGCTTCTTGACGCGCCGCGCGCGAGTCGCCTGTGTCGAATCCTGTGGTACTGGACTGATCGATCCGTTGAGCCAGTCGGGAATCGTTTCGAGCAACAGTTGGGCGCCCATGTCGGCCAGGTGCTCGCTGAGCTGGCTGGCGGATTCATTGACGCCAATCGGAGTCGGACGCTGACGCAGGATGTCGCCGGTGTCTTCTGTCTCGTCGACCAGCATGATGGTGACGCCGGTTTCACTGTCGCCATGCAGAATGGCGGCGGAGATTGGCGATGCGCCCCGCCAGCGTGGTAGCAACGATGCGTGGACGTTGAGCGTGCCATGCTTGGGCAGTTCCAGGATCGACGTGGGAATTAGCTGCCCGTAGGCGGCGACGATCTGCAGATCAGGCCTGAGGCTCGTGATTTGGGCGATGGCGGCGCGGTCCCGGAGTCGCGCGGGCTGCAGGGCCGGAATTCCATGAGCGGCTGCGAGTTGTTTGACAGGCGGTGGACTGAGTGTTCTGCCTCGCCCGGCACGCGCGTCGGGTTGGGTGACGACGGCGACCGGTCGATAGGGACTGTCGATCAGCGCTCGCAGGCTTGGCACGGCGAAGTCCGGCGATCCGTAGAAGAGGACGCGCGCTGGATCGGTCATGGTCTTGCTGAACGATGGTTGTGAAGTTGGATCAGACTCTGACAGCGGCGATGCTGAGTCCCACGAAGACCAGCATCAGCACGATCGTGCCTCGGAACAGCGATCGCTCGAGACCGCGCCGGGTGCGGTAAGAATCGCCACCCGCGCCGCCAAAGATGTTGCCAAGTCCTGCGCCTTTGGCTTGCAGGATCACAGCGGCGATCACGGTCAGCGCAACCAGAATCTGAATGACGTTGAGGATGTCTGAGGTGCTCACGTTGGCGACATACCTGTCTGGTTCGAGCGTCTATTCGGGGATCGTGACCCGCTGAGGTCGACGCGGTCGCACCCCGGCTTCGCGCCCCTCATGGTATGCGGTCATGATCGCATCGGCGAGCTTCGTGCTGTCGTGTCGGTAACGGTTGCCCGTGTCGACAATATCTCCCTCGATAATTCGCAGCGTATGAGCGACATCTGATTGGTCGCTGTGGTGCTCGATGCGAACGGGTTCTGACTTCCAGCCACGTGGCAGCCGAGCGTTGCTGTTGCTGTTGGCGATCACTGCATCGAATGGCAAACCGCCGATATGATCGGCGATCACGCGGACGTGATCCTGGACGGAGAAGTAGTCGGTTTCACCGTGTTGGGTGGCGACATTTGAAATGTACAGCTTCATCGCCGCTGATTCCTGGAATGCGATGCGCAGGTCTGGCACGAGCAGGTTGGGCAGCACCGAGGTAAACAGCGATCCTGGTCCAACGACGATCAGGTCGGCGTTGCGAATGGCGTTGAGCGTTTCGGGGTAAGCAGACGGATGCTGCGGTTCGAGGTTGAGCTGCGCGATGCGCTGGCCTGCCTCAGTGATCGACGATTCGCCGCGAATGGTGTCGCCGTCGGAAGTCATGGCGGCGAGGCGAATGTTCTCGAGCGTGGAGGGCAGGATCTTTCCGCGCACGGCGAGAACGCGGCCTGTCTCGTGGATTGCCTCCTCCATCGAGCCGGCGACATCCGACATGGCGACGATGAAGAGGTTGCCGAAGGAGTGGCCCTCGAGTCCGTTGCCCGAGCCTTCGGGAAAGCGGTACTGGAAGAGGCGGGTCATCAGCGGCTCGGCGTCGGCGAGCGCCGCAATGCAATTGCGCAGGTCGCCAGGCGGAATAATCCCCATGTCGCGTCGGAGACGACCGGAGGAGCCGCCGTCGTCGGCGACGCTGACCACGGCCGACAGGTTGTCGGTGTATGCCTTGAGGCCTCTCAGCAAGACCGAGAGCCCAGTGCCGCCACCGATGCAGACAATCCGAATCCCGCGCCCGGCGAATCGTTGACGATGAAGCAGATCAACCAGCGGCTCTTCGACGCCGTTGCGGCGGTCGGAGGAACGCGCCGCAATCACGAGGCCCGACGTGAACTTGCCGATGCCGATGCCGATGCAGAGAACGGCCAGGCCGATCAGGATGGCGCCGCGAACGGCGTAGGGCAGGAACTGCAGCGTGATGTAATAGAACGCGCCCGGCAACGTAACGGTGAGATACAGCTCGCGGGCAAGGAACGAAACTCCCAGACCCAGCAGCGCCATTCCGAGCAGCAGCAGGACGAACCAGCGCTTGATCCCGATGCCGGGAGCGAGCCACTTGCGCAGGTGCCGCTCATGACGGGGAGCCGGGGCGATGGACGCGGTTGGTCGGCCAGACTGGGGCCCATGACGCCGAAGCATGGAGCCACTATATGCGTCTCGCCGCTGGTGCGGTAGCTTAGTCACAGCGCATATGCACACCTAGAAAGCGCAAGGACGGCAATGGAGCAGCGACGATTCGGCAACACGGACCTGGTGGCCTCAGCAGTCGGCTTCGGCACCTGGGAGATGAGCACGACGATGTACGGCCACATCGACGTGGACGAGGCAGCCAAGGCTGTGAACATGGCGATCGATCGCGGCATCACGCTGTTCGACACCGCCGAGGTCTACGGCCCGTACCACTCGGAGGAGCTGTTGGCCAAGGCGCTGGGCAACCGACGCAACGAGATCGTGCTGGTCACGAAGGTCGGTTTCGACTACGACGACACGCCCAGCGTGATCGGTCTCAACTCGACCAAGAGTCACATCATCGAGCACACGGAGAGTTGTCTGCGTCGTCTGAATACCGACTACGTCGACCTGATGTTGATCCATTGGCCCGACCATGACACTCCGTTTGAGGAGACGATGGAGGGCCTGGAAGAGCTCAAGCAGAGCGGGAAGATTCGCCACTACGGCGTCTCGAACTTCAACATCGACATGATGGAGGAGTGCGAGCAGTACGGACATATCGCGGCGAACCAGGTCGGCTATCACATGTTCGACCGTCGCATGGAGGCTCGTGTGCTGCCCTGGTGCATGGCCAACGGCGTCGGCTACATGGCTTACGGTTCGCTGGCGTTTGGTCTGTTGACCGGCGCGTTCCAGCCTGACCATCAATTCGAAGAGGGTGACTGGCGCGGCAATGGCACCGCGTTCAACCTGCCGCTGTTCGAGCGCGAACGCTTCAAGCAGGAAGTGGAAGTCTGCAATCGTCTGGCCGAGTTGGCCGACGGTCACGGCAAGACGGTGGCCCAGCTGGCGCTCGCCTGGGTGCTCGACCACCCCGGCGTCTCCTGCGCCCTGGTCGGGATGAGGAACGAGCGAGAGCTGGAGGAGAACGTCGCCGCGACCGACTGGAAGCTGACCGACGACATCCGCAACGGGATCAACCAGATCTTCGAGGACGTCGGCGTACCGACCTACCAGAACACGCCACAGGTCGTGCATGTGGCCCGGGCGACCGGCCGGCGGCGCTGACCGCTCGGTTCGGTCAGTCGCTCAGCGCTGCGACCAGCAGCTCGGACGCCTGCTGCGGATTGGCCTGTCCACGCGAGTGGCGCATGACCTGCCCGACGAGGTACTTGAGCGCGGCTGCCTTGCCAGACTGGTAGTCCTCAACAGCTGACGCGTTGTCGGCGATCACCTGATTGATGATCGGCGCGAGCGCGTCCGCGCCGCTGATCTGCGTCAGACCTTTGGCTGCGACGATCTTGGCGGGCGCGTCACCGGTCTCGTACATGGTCTCGAAAACACTCTTGGCCTGGCTGCGCGAGATGTCACCGCCGACGATCAGGCCGACCAGCTCCGCGATGTGCGCCGGTCGGATCGGCTGTTCTTCCAGATCGGGGTGCGACCGATCCTTGTTGATCTGCGCGAACAGATCGCCCGTGATCCAGTTGGCGGCCTCCCTGGCGTTGATTGTGTCCTGCAGGGCTGCGACTGCCTCGTCGAAGTAATCGGCGCGGCCTGGTTCTTCGGTCAGCAGGTTGGTCTCGAAGTCGCCGAGATCGTAGTCGGACTGGAAGCGCGCGCGGCGCTCGTCAGGCAATTCGGGAAGCTCGCTACGAATTGACTCAACCTCGTCACGTGTGATTGCCAGCGGCGGTAGGTCGGGCTCGGGGAAGTAGCGGTAGTCATGCGCCTCCTCCTTCGAGCGTTGCGAAAGAGTGATCTCGCGATCTTCGTCCCAGCCGCGAGTCTCCTGCTCGATCACGCCGCCCGCGCCGAGGACTTCTGCTTGCCGCTTGACCTCATACTCGAGCGCGCCGTGGACACCGCGGAATGAGTTCATGTTCTTGATCTCGACCTTGGCCCCATACTCGCTCGAGCCGAGCGGCCGTAGCGAGATGTTGGCGTCACAACGGAATGAACCCTTCTCCATGTCAGCCGTCGAAACGCCCAGATAGCGCAGAATTTGTCGTAGCTGGACGAGGTAGGTGCGAGCCTCGTCAGCTGAGCGCATGTCTGGCTCGGAGACGATCTCCATCAGTGGCACACCTGAGCGATTGACATCAACCAGCGAGAACCGCTCACCAGCCTCGTTCTCACGATGCAGGAGACGCGCGGTGTCCTCTTCCAGGTGAACGCGGGTAATGCCGATTCGCCGCTTGCCCAAGGCTTCAGTTTCGACATCCATCCATCCGCCTTCGGAGAGCGGCATGTCGTACTGCGAGATCTGGTAGCCCTTCATCAGGTCGGGATACGGATAGTTCTTGCGGTCGAACTTGGACAGCTCGGGGATCGTCATGTTGAGTGCGAGCGCCGTGCGGATCGTCCACTCAACCGCCGTCTTGTTGATCACCGGCAGGGTGCCTGGCATACCGAGACAGAGCGGGCAGACATACGTGTTGGGTTCGGCGGCGGCGTAGTCGGCTGGACAGCGGCAGAACATCTTGCTCTGCGTGCGCAGCTGGCAGTGGACCTCAAGTCCAATCACGGTTTCGAATTCAGTAGCGGTATCGGGCTGCGGTTGAGTGCTCATGACGCTCAGTTTAGAGGCCATTGCCTGTTAGTCTGCGAGCAATAGTTCGCCGTGCGTGAGCGGCGTCGGGGATGTGTGCATTGCATGAGTACTGAGGTTTATCCGCTGCGAGCCGGGCTCTCGGAAACGTCGTCGGAGGTCCGCCCGCTGCGGATGCTGCACACATCGGACGTGCACCTGGGCGCCTACACATCACAGCCTTACCGAACCGAAGCGGATGGCTCCGACGTCCTGGAGCCGGCGCTCAAGGCGTTTCAGCATGTGCTGGATCTCGGTTCCGAGGCAGGCGTCGATGTGGTCGCGATTGCTGGCGATTTCTTCGATCATGTGCGGGTCAAGCGCCCGTATGTCGAGGCGACCTGCGAGCTGATGGAAGCCGTTGGCCGCCCGGTCGTGGTCCTGCCAGGCAATCACGACCCGCATATGCCTGAGGGGATATATCAGAAATTCGCTGACGCCTTCCCGTCCAATGTGCACATCATCGCCTCGGCTGAGGGAGAACTGATTCTGCTCGAAGAGATCGGCGTCCAGTTTTGGGGTCAGGCGCACGAGAGTTACAACGACTTCTCGCCGGCCTCGGCCAGCCCCGCCTGGGCCAATGGAGCGGATCAATACATCTGGCGTGTGGCGATGGCGCATGGTTACTACGTGGGCACTGGTGAATCCCGCTACTCCTACCAGATTCACGCCTCGGAGATTGCCGCGATGGACGCGGACTATGTGGCTTTGGGTCACATTGACGTCCACGAGGGCGTCGGCGATGGAGTCGTGCCTGCCTACTATCCCGGCGCGCCGCGTCACTCAGGCGGAGCGACGATCGTCGACTTCGCCGCAGACGGCGTGACCGTGCGGCACGAATTGCATGGGGGCGCGGACTCTGATCCGCAGACAGCGAATCCGATGCTGGCCGCCCGCTTGCACTAACACATCATTCAAGTACCTGGGACGGGAGACGCTGTGGGTTATCGAGCGTTTGTGGTCAACAAGGACGATGACGATTTCACTGCATCGGTGCAGACGCTGGAGGACTCAGACCTCCCTGAGGGCACCGTCACCGTCGCGGTTGAGTGGTCGGATCTGAACTACAAGGACGGCCTGGCCTGCACGCCCAACGGTCGTGTCGTCACGAAGTACCCGATGACGCTCGGCATCGACTTCGCAGGGACGGTGGTTGAGTCCTCCGACACTCGATATGCAGCGGGTGATCGGGTGGTCGCGACTGGCTACGACCTCGGCACCGGACACCCGGGTGGATACGCCGAGCGGGTGCGGTTGCCAGGCGCTTGGCTCTCGCCGACGCCCGACGGTATGACGTCGGAAGAGGCGATGACGCTCGGTACAGCCGGAATCACGGCAGCGATGTCAATCGACGCGATCGAGCGGAACGGGATTGGTCCTGATGCAGGCCCGGTCATTGTCTCAGGGGCGACCGGCGGCGTTGGCTCGACAGCGGTCGCAATGCTGGCCGCACGCGGATACACCGTGCACGCCAGCACCGGGAAGTCCTCCGAGCATGATTTCCTGCGTGAGCTGGGCGCGTCCGAAATTCTTGATCGCGAGGAACTGGCGGCTGAATCGCGGCGTCCACTTGAGCGCGAGCGCTGGGCGGCGGCGGTCGACCCGGTTGGCGGGACGACCACGACATCGATCCTGCGGCAGACCAAATACGGCGGCGTGGTCGCGCTCTCGGGTCTGACCGGTGGCGTCGGCGTCAGTACGAACGTGATGCCGTTCATTTTGCGCGGTGTGTCGCTCGTTGGCATCGAATCGGTGTACTGGCCGGGCGAGGATCGGCCTCGGCTGTGGGCGCGGATGGCTGACGATTTCACGGGTCGCAACCTGCTCGACCTCGTCGAGGCGCGCGTCGGCCTCGAGGACGTACCCGAGGTAGCGGCCAGAATTCTCGCCGGTGGTGTTCGCGGACGCATTCTGGTCCAACCCACGTAGGCAGCCAGGACAGGAGACAGGTCATGCAGATTGGAACGTTCATCGGCGGCGCCGGCCCGGCAGAGAGCGTGCTGGACGTTGTCGCACAGGCGAAGCAGGCAGAGGCGGCTGGTTTCGCCACCTTTGCGATGGCGAACATCTTCTCTCACGATGCAATTGGCGCGCTGACGCTTGCCGCTGCTCAGACCGAACGCATTGAACTGATGACCGCTGTCGTACCGACTTACCCGCGACATCCCCACGCCATGGCGCAGCAGGCATTGACCGCTCAAGCTGCAGCGGGCAGCGCTCGCTTCATTCTCGGGATTGGCCTGTCGCACCAGATCGTGATCGAGGGCATGTTCGGATACTCGTTCGATCGCCCGGCTCGGCACATGAAGGAATATCTCGATGTGCTTTTGCCATTGCTCGATGAGGGCCAGGTCCAGACCGACGGCGAGCACTACCGCGGCCAAATTCAGATCGCTGTCCCGGACGCCGATAAGCCGGTCTCATGCATGTTGGCGGCGATGGGGCCGGCCATGCTTCGCCTCGCCGGCGCTCGCACCGACGGAACCATCCTCTGGATGACCGCTGCCAAGGCGGTCGAGACGCACATTGCGCCACACATCAACGGCGCGGCGGAGGAGGCTGGACGACCAATGCCGAGGATTGTCGTCGGCCTGCCGATCATGCTGAGCAGCGACGCTGACGCCGCCCGCCAGTCAGCAGCGGAAACATTCTCGAACTACGGTCGACTGCCGTCGTATCGCTCGATGCTCGATATTCAGGGCGCAGCCAACCCTGAGGACGTTGCGCTGCTCGGCTCGGAGGAGCAGATCGAAACGCAGCTGCGACAGCTCAAGGACGCCGGGACGACCGACTTCATCGGGCTGGAGTTCGGCTCGGACGAGGAGCGCACGAGGACGAACGAGTTCCTGGCCTCGCTCGCGCCGACGCTATAGCGGCGGCAATATCGGATCGAGTCAGATTACTCGATGTAGTCGCGCAGGCGTGTGGCTCGGGTTGGGTGACGGAGCTGCCGTAAGGCCTTCGCCTCGATCTGGCGGATGCGCTCGCGGGTGACGTCGAAGTCGCGACCGACCTCCTCCAGTGTCCGCGCTCGTCCGTCGCCAAGGCCGAAGCGTAGTTCCAGGACCTGTCGCTCACGCGGCGAGAGTGAGCTGAGCACGGCGCCGACGGTCTCTTTCAGCAGCTGTTGGCCGGCTGCGGCGTCGGGCGCGACCATCTTTTCATCCTCGACGAAGTCACCAAGATGGCTGTCGTCTTCCTCGCCGATCGGCGTTTCCAGCGAGACGGGTTCCTGTGACACCTTGATGATCTCGCGCACCCGTTGAGCGTCGACGCCCATGCCCTGGCCGATCTCTTCATAGGTCGGTTCACGACCCAATTCCTGGACGAGGCGTCGGGAGACGCGTACCTGCTTGTTGATCGTTTCAACCATGTGCACCGGAATGCGAATGGTGCGGGCCTGATCGGCGATGGCGCGGGTGATCGCCTGGCGAATCCACCAAGTCGCGTAGGTGGAGAACTTGTAGCCCTTGCGGTAATCAAACTTCTCGACAGCGCGGACGAGACCGATGTTGCCTTCCTGAATCAGGTCAAGCATTGACATCCCGCGGCCGATGTATTTCTTGGCGACCGAGACCACGAGCCGAAGGTTGGCCTCCGTGAGCCGCTTCTCGGACAGATAGGCGTCCTCCTTGAGCACGCCGATATGCCGCTCGCAACGTAATGAGATCGGCTCCAGTTTCTCATTGAGATCGGATGGGCACGGGATCAATTGTTCCAGCCCGTTGGTGGCTCGCAGCAAGTGCCGCACATGGCGATGGTCGAATATGTGGGTCACGACCGAGACCTGTACGAGACGTTCCTCTGCGCGCGCCTCATCATATTCTTCATCGTCGGGTTGGAACCGATCGACGAGCGCCTCGCGGAGTTCTGGGTCCATCTCCTGGTCAACGCGCTCGCGGAAGCTGATGTCCTTGGTCAGGTCGAAGAGCGGGAGATGGGATTTCCCGATTTCCTCGGCGATGACGGCGATTTCCGTTAGCAACGACTCCAGCTGCAGGAGCAGATAGATCGTGACCTGAATGGCGTTTGGCGAATGGCCGTTGAGGATACGCCACTCTTCCTCGAAATCGCGAATCCAATTGCCCTCTTCTATCTGTCGGGACAGGTGACGCTCATCTTCGGCGGTGAGGAGGTTAACCCGACCGATCTCGCGCAGGTACATGCGCACCGGATCGTCGATCCCTTCAGCTTCTTCGTGGACGCTCTGTCGGCCTTCCTTCCGCATCTCAATGATTCGACGCGAGCTGACTTCCTTGCTCCTGCCGTAGAGATCGACCACTGGTGTGGGTGGCGTCGCCGGTTCAGACTTGCCTTTGCCCCTGCCTCGTCCCCTGGACTTCGCTCCCCCTCGGCCGCGCCGATTGCTCGGTTTGGGCGTTGGCTGCGGTTTGGCCTGGAGTGGTCGGTCGAGCGCGCCAAGCAGGCGACCCAGAGACTCCACGTCCTCTGGCGACTCTTCTCCGGTCAGCGTGAAGCTGGCGACCGAGGCATGGGAAATCTGCCGCTCCTCATGCATCTTGGCCTGGTTGCGGCGCTGGGCCGCTTTCTTCGGCGTCGGCGCTGCCTTGGTGGACTTCTTGGTGGTTCGCTTGGGCTGCTCAGCCAGGTTGATCGTGCGCCGACCGGCGGGCATCGAGAATTCGTCTACCGGCGCCGTGAGGGCGCGAACGCGCGCTTCTTCCTCCGACTTGGCGACAGCGCGGGGCTTGCGCTGCCCCGGCGCCTCAGCCGTGATGCGACGGTCGCCGAGCTGGTCCCGTACCAGCTGGCGTAGGTTGCCGACGAGGTGATGTGATACCTCAACCTCACGGGCTCGCTGAGCAAGCGTTGCGGCAGTCAGAGGATTAGCTGAGCGGGAGCGGCTCGGGATCGCTTCACTCGCCACAGCAGCGGTCCCATTCTGAGTCGCGGGCGAGGCTGACCGATTGGTCTCGCTCGCGCTTCCGCTGGGCGAGGACTCGGTGGTCGAACTCGCGTCAGCATCTGATGGACTCGCGAGTGTAGACGTCACGGCCTCCACTGTGGCTTCGGCGGCTGCGTCTCGAGCGATCACCATAGTCGTGGTCCTTTCACTCAGCGTGGGTCTCCCAGCTTGGTTCGCAATGTTGATACAGACGATCAGGCAGTGCCTGAGGATGGGAGCTGATGCAGACTGCGGGCAGCGTCACGCGCTTGCACGACGGAGCTTGCGGCCTCGACCAGATCGGGGTCGCACAATTCGGAGCTATCCAGTTCGGCGGCAGCGCGCGCGAGCTCGTCAACGCCGAGTGCTCGCTCATGCTCGCCGATTTCCAGGTTCTTCAGGCGCAGGCTCTCTTTGCTGTGTTTGCGTCGAATTCGACCGATGGCGTCGAGCGCCGCCTCGGTGGCTTCCGCGTCACTGTAGGGCGGAAGACGCTTCGCGTCATCTACCAATCGAGCGATCCGATCGGCTGAGTCTGCCAGATCGTCCGCCCAGGTGTTGTCTGAGGAGTTGATTCTCGCCAGCAGAATGGCGCGATCCTCTGAGTCTTCGATGATCTCGATGTCGTCGAGCGTGAGTATGTTGCGCACTGACTGATGCCTCAGTACGAGCTGGACGATGAACGACTGTTGGCGATCTTTTCGCCGCCTCGTCAATTGCTGCGTAGCCGATTTCGGCATCCTGGACTGAGTGGCCGGTGGGGCGTAGCGGGTGAGCAATGACTTTGGGTCGACACGAGCCCAGGCGGCGACCCGCCTGAGGTATTCCTCGCGCACTACCGCGTGACCAATGGTTCGGATGGTTGGCATGAGCTCGTCGAGGAATTCGGCTCGCCCACGTGGCGTATCCAGATCGTGTTGGCTGCGCGCGTGGTCGATCAGCCAGTCGAGATATGTCGGGGCCATCTCGACCAACCTGCGCCAGTGTTCAGGGTCCGAGCGAATCAGTTCGTCCGGATCTCGACCTTCCGGCAGCGCGATGATGCGGATGTCGTTCGAGAGTTGATTCTGCAATCGGCCGATGCTGTGGAAGTCAGTGGCCACCTGCTGTTCGGTTCCCATCGCCTCACGCGCGGTGTTGATCCCGCGTCGGGCGGCGGCCTGCCCGGCTGCGTCAGGGTCAAGCGCCAGACGCAGATCGGTGGTGAGCGGCTTGATCAGGCCAATCTGAGTCTCGGTGAGCGCGGTGCCCATCGATGCGACCGTGTTCGGGCTGCCGAACTCATGGGCGCTGATCACGTCGGTGTAGCCCTCAACGATGATCACGGAACCACGTTCGCGGATGGCTGAACGGGCGAGGTCGAGACCGTAGAGCAGGTCGCGCTTGCGAAACAGTTCCGACTCAGGGGTGTTGATGTACTTGGCAGGTTCGTCGATGAGTGTGCGTCCACCGAAACCGACGGTCTCGCCACGGGCATTGCGAATCGGAAAGATCAGCCGATCGCGGAATCGGTCTCGCGGGCCATGCTCGGTGATCAGCACCAGTCCGGCGTCGACGGCATCCTCGAGGTGGTGTCCGCGAGCTGACAGGCGATGCATCAACGCATCTGGTTCCGAGCCGGAGAGGCCGATGTTGAATCGCTGCGCCGACTCCTGGGAGATGCCGCGCTGCTGGAGATAGTCCCGCGCGTGACGCCCAATGGAAGCGTCTTGTAGCTGGCTGCGCCAGAAGTGCAGCGCTGCGTCGTTTGCTCGCAGCAGTCGCTGGCGCTGTTCGTCCTGACGGATCTGCTCGTCGGTTCTTGGTCTGAGCTGGATACCGGCGCGCTGGGCGAGTCGTTGCAGAGCCTCTCGGAAGTCGATGTTGTGCCGTTTCATTTCCCAGCTGAAGATATCTCCACCCTCCGAACACGCGCCAAAGCAATGCCAGGTCTGCCGGTCGGGGTTGACGATGAACGAGGGTGTCTTCTCGGCATGGAAGGGGCACGGCGCTTTGTAGCTGGCGCCGCTCCGCTTCAGCGTGACCTCGGCAGCGATGAGATCGACAATGTCGATCTTCGCCTTGACTTCTTCCGCTACCGACATGCGCAGCAACCAGGCGGGTGACTCAGAGAGCGAGAAGCGGACATGGGACAAATTTACGTTGATACGGAATACTTTTCAATGATCGTACAAAAGATTCAGGGAAATAACTGCTCAACCGGATACCTCGATCATCATTTCGTTGTCGTCAAGGTTGTGCTCAGGAACCTCGCTCTCGGCCACGACGATGATCGTGATCACGCCGGCATGTGGCTGCATGCTGGCCAGGATTTCTGTGCCGCCCGGGAGCAGCGGCTGAGCGCCGCCAGCGCCTCGGGAGATAACCTCCAGCTCATCCCCGACCTGATTGGTAACGATGATGCTGAAGGTCCGGGCGGGCGCATCGCCATTGTTAATGACCGTGATCAGAATGTAGCCGTCGCTGGTGACTTGCGCCTCGTGGAAGGTAAGGTCCGGGCTCGGCTCCGTCGTTTCGGGCTGCTCGTCCTGTTCCTGTACGTCTTCTTCCGCTGGTTCATCCGGTTCGGGTGGCTCTAGCTCCTGTGGCTCGTCCGGTTCTGGTTCGGGTGCGGCCAGCGATATCGAATAGACGTTGTTGCTCGTGTCGGTGTCGATGTTGGCCTCCAGCACGACCGACGCTTCAATACTGGCGCCTGGCTGCAGGTCGAGGTCGAGTGGAATGGTGCGTAGGCCATCCGATTCGATGTCGAGTGTGACAGCGGTAGAGGCCAGCTCGGCGCCGCTGTTGGTGTCCGCGACTATGAGCAGGACGTCCGCGCGTTCAATGTCGACGGCGCTGGCGTTGGTGATGGTGACGTTGAGACG
Source organism: Dehalococcoidia bacterium (assembly GCA_007571275.1). GTDB lineage: Bacteria > Chloroflexota > Dehalococcoidia > Bin125 > Bin125 > Bin125. Next base: position 5,890 of record RKRS01000245.1, on the reverse strand, counting down.
CGCCCGGTCGTCGTTCGCCTGTCGCGCGGCGACAATCGCCAGGTCGATTTCCTCGCTTGTCGATGGCTCATCTCCCTGCTCGTCTGACTCGGGGTCATCGCTGCTCTGATCGACAACGGCGACGACGTAGATCACGATGCGGTCGCCGTAGCGATCGTTCCCGGGCGTGAAGATGACGAGCTCTAGCTCGTAGGCGCCGGAGCTGGTGATCCAGCGCTGTACGTCGGTCACTCGCTCACTGTAGTCGCCCGCTGGGTGGCCTTCCGAGGAATGGATCAGCACTGAGCTGCCGAACGTCTCATCGGGCGCAATCGGCGTGATGTAGAGCAGCGCGCTGGCGACCGTGCCGACGTTGCTCGCCGTGAGCTGCACGTCCAGGCTGAAGTCGGCGTCGAACATGAACTGTTGACCGTCGCTCGGAGACTCGATTCGCGCCACACCGATGTCATCGACGCCCGCGTCGTTCGTTGCTGTCTCTGTTTCTGCCGATGCGTCCTGCGCTTGCTCTTCGGATTCTGTGGGCCGCGGGCTCCCATCCTGCGGGATCAGAACGATCGGGATCGTCTGCGATTCCTCCCGACCGGCGGCATCGACCGCAACAATCGTGACCTCGACCTCGCCGGTTTCTCCTGCTGTCCATTCGATGTTGGCGACGTAACGGCTGGTCGTTTCGTCGAAACGCGGCGTGACGGCCACAATCAGATCGCCGTTGGTCAGCATTTCGAAGCGTTCGATCGGCTGGCTGCCAGTCGCCGAGATGGCGAGCAGAATGGTGCTACCTGTCGGGAACTGTTGCAGTGGTGAGATGCCCAGAACGGTGACTCGCAGCGCCGCCGCGACGCGCGCCTCATCATCCGTGACCTCCACACGGACCTGAGTGGCCGACTCGATCCCGTTGTCGTCAAGGGCGACGACGCGAACGTTTGCGAAACCAAGTCGCGCCGGGGTCCAGACAAAGTTGCCAATCCAGGCGCCTCGATCCTGTGAGTACGCCGCGAGGACATCTGCAACCTTGACGTCGTCGACGAAGAGTTCAAGCGTGGCAATGGGGCTGCCGGAAGAGATCGTGACGGTAATGCTCTGGGGCTCGTTGAGCAGGAGCAGCTCGCCTTCGTCGAGCGAGACGATCATCACAGGCGCGTCTGGTTCGCCGGTGTTTAGTAGGTCAAGCCGATTGATCACGACAACGACCGCGGCCACGATCCCGGCGATGACCAAGAGAATGGCGATTGAGCCGATTCGGCTACCCATGCGTCTCCAGCAACTCGCGTCGACCTGGCGGCAAGCAAACCCCTGCCGTGTCGGACTGATTCGCCGTCACTGTATATCGCGTGGGTGTGAACGGGTCAGCGCTGGCGTTGCGCTTCGGCGTTGGCGACCAGGCGGCGCGTCCGTTCGATCACGTCCGGGGTAACCGAGATCGAAGTGATTCCCCAGTCAACGAGACGTTGTGCCAGGTCGGGATGTTCCGAGGGTCCCTGGCCGCAAACGGATACCGTAATTCCGCGCCGCTTGGCGGTCGTGATGACGTATTCAATCGATTTGAGCACGGCCGGGTTGCGCTCGTCAAACGTCTCGGCGAACCGCTCCGAATCTCGGTCCATGCCGAGCGTGAGCTGGGTCAGGTCATTCGATCCGATCGAGACGCCGTCGATCCCGCAATCGATGAACTCGTCGAGCAACAGCACGTTGGATGGGACTTCGACCATCATCCAGAGCTGAAATCCGCCTGGTTTGTCGGCCTGGCGTTCCAGACCGTACTCGTCGACCTGTTTGACGACCTGAGCCATCTCGGCTGGAGTCCGCACGAACGGGATCATGAGGTGCAGATTGGGGTGATCCGCCCGCACCAGTTCGAGGGCGCGCAACTCGAGTTCGAACAGGTCAGGCTCACGGATGTAACGAGCGGCCCCGCGATAACCAATCATCGGGTTCTCTTCATCAGGCTCGTAGAGGTCGCCACCGGTGAGGTTGGCGTATTCGTTAGTCTTGAAGTCAGTGGCTCGATATATCACCGGTCGTGGATCGAAGGCTGAGGCGATTTTGCGCATGCCTTCCGACAAGCGCCAGACATACTCGTCCTGACGGCCGGTATCGATGAAGTTTCGCGGGTGCTCACCCAGCCGAGCGATGATGAACTCAGCTCGCAACAGGCCGACGCCGTCGACATCGCGCTCGGCCACGCGATCGGCGATCTCAGGCTCGGCCAGATTGACATACAGCTTGGTGGTGGTGGCGATTGGAGCGTAGAGATCTTCTTCGCGGTCGTGCCACCAATTGAGTAGCTCAGTTTGCACGCCGTCGTAGATCAGGCCGTTGGCGCCATCGACGGTGACCTCGCGGCCGTCGCCCAACTGCGCCGCGCCGGCTGCTCCTACGACGCAAGGCACGCCGAGTTCACGAGAGATGATGGCCGCGTGGCAGGTGCGTCCGCCGCGCTCGGTGATGATCGCTGCGGCGCGCTTCATGGCCGGGACAAAATCAGGCGTGGTCATTTCAGCGACCAGGACATCGCCCTCGCCGATGCTTGATGTTTCTCGTGCGTCCAGAACAACGCGAATGCGACCGCTGGCGATGCCGGGCGAGGCTGGCGAACCGCCGAGGATCGGCTCGTCATCAGGGGTCGGCGCCGGGTGATTGCCGTTGGTCTTGGCTGACGGGGCGACGGTGGTGATCGGTCGGGTCTGAAGCAGGTAGAACTGGCGATCAGCCCAGCCCCACTCAATGTCCTGAGGTGAACCGTAGTGCGATTCAATTCGCTTACCGATCCGGCTCAGTTCCACGACCTGCTCGTCGCTCAACTTTGGAACTGAGCCCGCTGATTCGGAAAGCGGCTGCCAGATATTGGGGCCATGCTCAGGATCGGCTGCGCCATCCGGCGAGCGCACCAATCTTCGATCCTGCGTGAAAATCTGGCGCTCGACAATCTGTTCGGCTGCTTTGTCGACCTCGAAATGATCGGGAGAGACCAATCCGCCGACCACCGCTTCACCCAGCCCGAAAGCCGCTTCAATCACGACTGTGTTGGCGTTGTTGGTGATTGGATCCACTGTGAACATCACGCCGGATGATTCTGACTGCACCATCCGCTGGACGGGGACCGCCAGGTCAACGTCGAGGTGACCCCAGCCGGCCTGTTCGCGGTAGAAGATCGCGCGAGCCTCGAACAGGGACGCCCAGCAACGCTGCACCGCTTCCACAACGTTGACGCCGCCCTCGATGTTGAGGAAGGTCGCCTGCTGGCCGGCGAAGGACGCCTCGGCCAGATCTTCCGCCGTCGCCGAACTGCGTACCGCTACCGGACCTTCGCCAAGTTGCGTGTATGCGGCCGTGATCTCCTGTTGCATCGTGGCCGGCATCTCTGCCTGTTCGATGGCGTGTTGGACAGCGGCGGCTTTGGTATGCAGTTGGCCGTCGTCGTTGACATCGAGGTCGGCGAGGAGCCGTCTCAGGATGTGGTCGAGACCGGAATCTTCGATGAACTGACGGTATGCGCGAGTGGTAACCACAAAGCCCGGTGGGACGGGGATGTTGGCCTGGGTCAATTCGCCCAGGTTGGCGCCCTTGCCACCGACAAGCGAAACATCGTCCCGCCCGACTTCAGTGAACCAGGCGATGTGTGATGGGTCTGAAGTCATAGAGGATGCCCGCGAGTGCTGGATGAGTGGTTCACGGCTGGCTGAGGCAGGATATCACCGTGCTAACGATGCTCCACTATCTACCAGTATCACCATCCGTCGATGGTCACTCGACGGTTACCGTCTTGGCCAGGTTGCGCGGTTGATCGATATCGAGTCCCCGGGCCAGCGCGATGTGATAGGCGAGCAATTGCACCACCGGAGTCAATGAGAACGGCGTCAGCAGTGGTGGCGCTGGCGGTACGCCGATGAAGTGGTCGACCAACTCGGCCAGTTCATCATCACCTTCGTCGCCGATGGCAATCACCGGAGCGCGGCGGGCGCTGACCTGTTGAATCGCTGAAGTCATCTTGTCAAACAGCGGTCCGCGCGGCGCGAGCGCAATCACGGGAAATTGATGATCCAGCAGTGCGATCGGGCCGTGTTTCATTTCACCCGCGGCGTAGCCCTCGGCGTGCACGTAGGAAATCTCCTTGCACTTCAACGCCGCCTCCATGGCGAGCGGGTACTCAATGCCTCGTCCGAGCACGAGGAAGTTCGAGGCCGAGCCGAAAAGTTGCGCGATCTCCGAGCAACGCTCAGCTCGTTGGACGCCGCGTTCAAGCAGGGATGGCGCGGTCAACAGTTGTTCCAGATGGACGGTCAGGTCGTCCTGGCTGAGTCGGCCTTGCGCACGTCCAATGCGGCAAGCGAGGAGGTAGAGCGCTGCCAGGGAGCCCACGAACGTTTTGGTCGAAGCCACGCCGACTTCTGGCCCACAGCGCATGACGATGGAAGCGTCCGCCTGTCGCGTCGCCTCTGAACCGTCCACGTTGGTGATCACAACCTGGGGAGCGCCCCAACGATCGCGAACATGATTCATCGCGCCAAGCGTGTCGATCGTCTCGCCTGATTGCGTGACGGCAACGACCAGGGTTGACGGACCGAGCAACGGCGCGCGGAAACGAAATTCTGACGCATTGTCAAAATCGGCGGGAATGCCGGCGATCTGTTCGATCCACCAGCGACCGATCATGGCGGCATGCAGTGAGGTGCCCATGCCAATGACCAGGACCCGCTCGATCTCCCTCAGGGTTGCGTCGCTGAGATTCAGATCGCTCGGTAGCGCATTCGGAGGGTTGAGACGGGCGCGTCCACGAATGGTGTCGGAGAGCGCGCGGGGCTGCTCGTGGATCTCCTTGAGCATGAAGTGGCGATATGGACCGCGGGCAATCGCAATCGGGTCCAGGTCAACCTCCCGCGGCGTCGGCTTGAATGCTGGCTCACCTGAGCGACGAACGCTGACGCCATCGCGGTCGATGGCCGCGATATCGCCATCTTCCAGGTGATGCACGCTGGTGGTGTGAGGCAGTAAGGCGGGCAGATCGCTGGCGATGAACATCTCGCCCTCGCCGTATCCGACCACGATCCCGCCAGCCGAACCCTTCCGCGCGGCGTAGATTCGGTCAGGATCGCGCCGGTGGAATGCGGCAATCGCATTCGCGCCTCTGAGTCGACCAACGGCGTATGCGAGGGAATCCTCAAATGACCGGCCGGCGGCCAACTGCCGTGAAATGAGCTCCGGGATGACCTCAGTGTCGGTGTCGGATTGCCAGCTGCGGTTCTCTGCGTCCAGGAACGCTTGCAACTCCGCTCGGAGTTCGCGGTAATTCTCGACGATGCCGTTTTGTACAACGATCACATCACCCGCCGACGAGGCATGAGGATGGGCATTGTGATCTGAAGGAATGCCGTGCGTCGCCCAGCGGGTGTGGGCGATCCCGGTACTGCCGGGCGCGCCGCCGACCGCCACGGTTCGGGCCAGGTTGTCTACCTCACCCACGGTGCGGTGGCGGTGCAGGGTGCAGTCATCGTCGAGGGTAGCGATGCCTGCCGAGTCGTAGCCGCGGTATTCGAGGCGCCGCAGCCCGGTGATCAGAAGCTCCGCGGCCGGGCGAGGCCCTACATAACCGACAATTCCGCACATCGTTGTTGGGCCCAATGCTACGCAGATCCTCGCGTGGCCGTCTACGGCACTGGTCGTCGTCGTGCGCCGATAAGGATAAGGTTGGCGCGTGACGGGAGATACGATGCGGCTTTTGGAGTGCGCGATGCAGGCTGCGGTGTGCGCTGGCGACGTGGTGCTGCGGCACCGCAGCGGCGTGCTCTCGGTGCAGCGCAAGGCGGACGACACACCGGTCACCCAGGCCGACATGGCGGCACAGGTGGTCATCGAGGAGATGCTGGCCGCCGGGATGCCGCGCGACGCGGTC
>RKRS01000084.1 GCA_007571275.1 Dehalococcoidia bacterium | reverse complement strand
TTGCGAACACTCGCTGGTCGCAAGGCGTCGGAGGATGAGATCGAGGCCGCGATTACGAAGTGGGCCCTCGCGCAGGACGTCTGGCAAGCGACTGAGTCTCTGGTAACAGCAGGCGTCCCTGCCGGACCGAACGAGGACATCGAAGAGCTGGTCGAGACCGATCCCTCGATGCACGGCTTCTTTCACGAGTTCGATCATCCCGTCGGGATCAGGTTTATGGCGCAGAACCAACCGTTTCTCTGGAACGGGGAGCGGTTGCCGATTCGACGAGCGCCGTTTTTCGGCGAGCACAACGAAGAGGTCTACCGAGACGAATTGGGCCTCGACGAGGAGGCCGTCACCCAACTCATCCTCGGCGGCGTCATTCACTAACGGCTATCCAGGCCGCCTCAGTCCAGCCACGGATCAATGATCACTTTGCAGCCAAGCTGGTTGAACGCCGTCTCGTAGGCCTGCTGCGCCTGGTCAATGCTGAAACGGTGCGTGATCAGCCGTTCGATCGGCAGACCATGCTGAACCAACTCGATCAGCTCCAGCAGTTCCTGCGGCGAGACGCTCCAGCTACCGATCAGAGTGAGCTCTTTCGGCAGCAGGTGGCCGGCAACCGTGACCGGCGTCGGACGCGGCACCGGGCCGTCCGCGGTCTCGTCGTACTTGAGGCCGATAAATCCGACCGAGCCGCTGCGCCGCGCAGCATCGAGACACAGCATCTGCGGCTCGGTGTACCCGGTGAAGTCGAGCGCGACATCGACGCCGCGACCATCGGTCAACTGCATGACCCGCGCCAGGGCGTCCTCGGCGTTGGGATCGATCGCTACATCGACGCCGTACTCCACACTGCGACTGCGTCGAAACTCGCTCGGTTCCGTCGCGATCACCCGCGCGCCGAGCGCGCGGCAAATGATCGATGCCGCTGCTCCCAACGGCCCCAGACCGGTGACCAGCACCGTATCGAATCCGTCCACCCCCAGGCGCCGAATCGCGCGATAGGGCGTGCCGACAGCGTCGACCAGCAATGAGGCCAGCTCGAACGAGAGATCATCAGGAATCGGGATGCAGTAATCATCGGGGCGCAGGATGTATTGGGAATGCGTGCCGCGCCAGTCGAGCCCATACTCGGTGGGATTCAAACAGAGCAGCCACTCACCCCGATGGCAGTGCACACAATTCCCACATCTGACGCCCAAATCGGGCAAGACTGTGACGCGCGTTCCTTCGGCGAGTCGCGCGGTGGGCCCGGCCTTCACAACGATTCCGGCGCCCTCGTGCCCCGAATTCATCATGCCACCGTCCCGCGCGCCATCGACCTGAAAGGAGCGCGCTTCGGTGCCACAGATGGTGCTCGAGATCACTTTGACCAGCACCAGATTGTCGTGCGGTTGCGGCTGCGGGATGTCAACGACCGCCACTCGCTCCTGTCCATACATCTCAACGATTTTCATGACGTAGTCCCGTCTGAGGCGAGCGGCGTCAGTACCACTTCTCTTTGTCGACCACGTTAATGAAATCGCGTCCGTCCAACAGACGGCGCGCGTTCTCCAGGATCAATTCGAAGCGGCGTTCAGGGATGTTCTCCGCGTCCGCGACGGCGATGTGCGGAGTGAGGATCACGTTCTCCATCCGCCAGAGCGGATGCCCTTCGGGCAGCGGTTCGATCTCGTAGACATCGAGACCCGCGCCGGCGATCTCTTCCTGGTCGAGAGCGGCTACCAGATCGTCCAGCTTGCAGGTCATCCCGCGCCCGATATTGATGAAGTATGCAGAGGACTTCATCAACGCGAAGCGCTCTGCATTCCACATGAACTCGGTCTCAGGAGTATGAGGCACAGTCGTGACGACGAAATCAACTTCGGGCAGTCGCGCATCCAGATCTGCCGGCGGGATGATGGCTCCATCAATCTCGTATGCCGGTCTGGGATCAACGCCGATCACCTGGCAACCGAACGCGCTGCACAATCGGGCTGCCTCCGCGCCGATACCGCCCACGCCATTGATCAGCACGGTTGAGGCGCTCAGATCAACGTACCCGCGCTTGCGGGCGCGGGGATCCCAACGTCCCTCCGCCTGCGCCGCCATGTAGTAGGGCAATCCGCGTGAGAGCGCGAGCATGTACATCAGGATGTGATGCGCAATGTGATCGGAATAGATGCCGCGCGGATTGCTGACAGTGACGGAGTGTTGGGCCAGCTCGGGATAGTACCAACCAACCGGCGGCCCGGCGAACGGATTCTGGAGCAGGCGCAAGCGCTCAACGCTGGGCAGGACGTCGGGTGGGACCCAGCCATATACGCCGTCGGCGTCGGCCAATTCCTGTGGTCCCTGTTCTTCATCTTCGACGACGACCACTTCCAGGTCGGGTAACTCAGCTCGCAGACGCTCAGCCCAGGCGCGGATATCGTCGTCGATTGGCGGCAGCAAGACGTACTTGGGCATCTCTCCTCCTCAGCTGCTGGACGGCGACGCTCAGCCGATCACGCCGGCGCTGATCAGATCCGCGATCTCTGTCTCGCTCAGACCGAGCAGCTGGCTCAGGATCGGTTCATTGTGTTCGCCCAGCATCGGCGCGCGCTCGAGTATGCGTGGTTCCAGGTGTGCAAACTCCCAGGGCGCGCCATCGATCCAGATGTCGAATCCGGGCTCGGATGGCTGCTCGACGCGCTGATAGTGATCTCGGAAGTGCTCGTCGACGTCCATCATGTCACGCAGGTCTTCGACCGCGCTCGCCGCGATGCCAACTGCCTGCAGCTCTTCAGCCGCTTGCCATTTGCTACGCCGCGAGGACCACTCGCAGATTGCCGCCTCAATCTCCGCATTGCGCGCTCTGCGACCTTCCAGCGATTGCAAAGTCGGATCGTCGCCCAGGTCCGGTCGTCCGATCGCCTCGCCCAACGCTGCCCACTGTTCATCAGACTCCAGAGCCAGCGCGATCCATTGATCGTCTCCGGCAGAGGGAAACACGCCGTGCGGGCACATGTTGGGATCGGAGTTGCCAGGACGCGGGAGATCTTCACCGAGCTGATCGAATTGCATCCAGTGCGCGCCAAGCAGTGCGACGGTCGCGCTGAGCTGACTCAATTCGATCTCGCGGCCCAGACCGCTCTCGTCGCGAGCCCGGAGCGCGGCGAGGATTGCCGTCACCCCGACATGCGGCGTCGTGAAGTCGGGATAGGCCACGCCCATCCCACGTGGCGGACGCTCAGGGAACCCCATCAGGAAATTCATCCCCGAGGCCGCCTTGAGCAGATTGCCCAGCGATCGCAGCGGTCGCCAGGGACTATCGCCTCCGACCCCGGGCAGGTGAACCAGAATCAGCCGAGGATTGATCTCGCGCAGCTGTGCCCAGGGAAATCCCATCCTGGCCAGCGAGCCTGCGGAGTAGTTGTTGACCAGCACATCGCAGTGAGCGACCAACTTGCGCAGCAGATCTTTACCGCGTGCAGTAGTCAAATCGATCGTGATCGACTGTTTGCCGGTGTTGACGTCGTTGAGCAGATCCGGCAGATCGGGCTGGTAACGTCCGTTGACCTGCTGCACTCTGAGCGGGTCCATCCGCAGACCGCTGGATTCGACCTTGATCACCTCTGCGCCAAAGTTGGCCATCAGCCGCGTCGTCAGCGGTCCGGCCGCCACCCAAGTCAGATCGAGCACACGAATCCCGGACAGCGGCATCGACGGAAACTCGCCCAGCGGTTCGTCCGACCAGCGACGCGGCGGCGGCTCAGGGTCGGCGTCGTGCTCGCCCAGTGATGGCGCGGGACGCAGGCTAATCGGTGATTGCACCGGATCAAGCGGACTACGCGAGTAGCTGAGCGTTCGACCGACGAGCGGGTTATCAAGGTTCAGGAATTGCCCCGAATTCGGATAGTGATCGGTGTCAGCGAACTCGCTGAAGCGCAGTGTCGGCATGGCCGGGATTCCGACCGCCCAGAGTCGGTCGAGGAGCCTCTGGCGAGGCCAGACGGCCGCCAACTCGCGGGCCAAATCCTGCAGCGGATTCTCGAGGTACTGCCAGGCTGCGCGGTTACCGCTGTGAATGATTTCCCAATTGTCAGGGTCAAGATCGTGCTCGACGCCCGCTTCGTCCAGCATGGCGATGAACTCGGGCAGCTTGTTGGGCGAGATATTGCAACCCATCCAGCGACCGTCGGCGCACTCGATCGTCTGCGAAAGCGCCGGTCGATAGGGCGCTTCGCCACGCCAGCGCCAGATGGACGGGTTCGAGGTCTGGACCACCTGGAACGAAGTCGCCTTCTGCATCGAGATATCAACATGTACGCCGGGTTGACCTGACGTGTGGTCGCGGCCATACAGCGCCGTCATCGCCGCCGAGGCGACGGTCAGACCGGTCATCGTGTGCGCCGGATAAGCCGCGCCATGCACTGGCGGGTCAGCGCGCTCGCCACTGATCTGGAGCAGGCCACCGGCGGCGGTGGCAGTGAGATCGGTTGCGCGCCAGCTCGATTTCGGACCGCGCTGCCCGTAGGGCGAAGCGGAAACCACGATCAGGTGCGGGTTCGCCTCGCGAACCTCAGCGACGGGAAATTCACCGGGTTGACCCGACTTGATCAAGATGTCCGCAGACGCCGCCAGTCGGCGCAGGCGAGCCAGGCCAGCTTCGGTATGCCAGTCGAGCACGATCGAGCGTTTGTTGACGTTGAAGTAGAGGTGCTGGTAACTCCGCTCCGCTGATGGTTCATCGCCCAGAAATGGCGACTGATGTCGGATGGACTGTCCGCTTGGCGGTTCGATCAGCGTCACCTCAGCGCCAAGGTCGGCCAGCATCCGACCGCCCAGCGCCGCTCGCTGATCACCAAGATCCAGGACACGGATACCATGCAGTGGAAGCGTCATGGGCGAAAACCAACTCGGGACTTCTTGCCGGTGTCCGACTCCAGCGCAACGTAGGCCATCTCGACGAAGCGTTGCAGATAGCCGCGTGTCTCGACTGGATCGATGACCTCTTCGACGCCACCGGCCTCCGCCGTCCGGAAGACATTGCGCATCACCTGTAACTCGGCCTCGAGCTCCAGCATCCGCGCCTCGGGATCGGGCGAGGACTCGATCTCCTTACGGAACGCCGCCGAGACGCCGCCCTCGATCGGGATGCTGCCGAACTCGCCCGAAGGCCAGGCGACACGGTAGTTGTACTTCGATGCGTCGCTGGTCGCGGCGCCAGCCATTCCATAGCACTTCCGCACCTGCACGGTGAAGGTCGGGACCGTGATGTTTTGCCACGTCCAGATTGCCCGCATTCCGTTCCGCAGTGTGCCCGCGCGCTCTGCCTGTTCGCCGATCATGAAGCCGGGAATATCGACGAAGTAAGCGATCGGGATGTGGAACACATCGCACAGGTCGAGGAATCGGCACTGTTTATCGGCTGCCTTCGCGTCGAGCGCGCCACCGTGCTTCGCCGCATTGTTGGCAATCAGACCGATCACCTGTCCATCAACCCGAGCCAGCGCAACGATCAGCGCTTCGCCGTAGTTCGGAGCGATCTCAAAGAACTCGCCCCGATCGACACAGGCTGCAATCAGGCGCTTCATCGAGTAAGGGCGCTTGCGATTCTCAGGAACGATGGCGGTCAACGTTTCCTGCCAGCCATCCGGCGGATCGGCAGCCGGCGCCGACGGCGGCAGTTCCCAGACATTGCTTGGGAGATACGAGAGGATTGAGCGAATCTGACGAAAAGCGTCGTCCTCGTCCTCGGCCTCGTTGGCGACGCAGCCCGACTCTCGAGTGTGAATGTGGGAGCCGCCGAGTTCCTGCTTGGTCAGCGTGTGCCCCAGCGCCCGCTTGACCACGGGCGGGCCAGAGGCGAACAGTTCGGAGGTATCTTTGACCATCACGTTCCAGTGCGCGAGGAGAGCGATGCCGGCTGGTCCGCCGGCGACCGATCCCATCACGGCGCAGATCAGCGGCGCCTGCTCCATAATCCGCATCGGACCCTTGAAGACGGGATAGTCCGACGGCAGATAGGAGTGGCCTCGCTCCGAGACGCCCTCGATATTCGCGCCAGCGCCGTCGAGTAGATTGATGTAGGGCAGCTTGAACTCGAGCGCCAGTTCCTGCAGCAGATTGCCCTTACGCGACGGCGCCGTCGCCGATCCGCCGCGAATCGTGAAGTCGGTGCCGGTCACGACGACGCGACGTCCGTTGATCCGCCCGAATCCGCCGACGCTCGACGCTGGCACAAAACCGCTCAGCGCATCGCCTTCGCCATATTCCCCGCGGCCCATGAGCGCGCCGATCTCATCGAATGAATCCGGGTCCAGCAACCCCTCGATCCGCTCACGGACGGTCAGCTTGCCGCGCTCGTGCTGCCGCGCGATCGACGCCTCGCCACCCATCACGGTCGACAGCTCGCGCCGCCGACGCAACTCTTCCAACTCACGTTCCCAAGGCATCGAATGCTCCAGCCGCCATGACGCTTTCATCGACGCTGTCATCACGGCGAAGCGTCATGGTATTCGCCATACTAGCGATCAGCGGCAACCGTTCCGGAAGGACGCAGACCATGGAAGCGCTCGAAGGCATTCGCGTCGTAGAACTATCGATTGCCGTGCAGGGTCCAGCGGCCGGCGCCTTCCTGTCCGACATGGGCGCTGACGTGATCAAGGTGGAGCCGCCCGGCGGCGACGCCAATCGTTGGTTTCTGGGCGTCGGCAATACACAGCCCGATCACGTCGTCGGCACCCAGTTCATTGGCGCTTCTCATGGCAAGCGCTCCGTCTGCGTCGATATCCATACCGAAATCGGCCTGGAGTTGGTCGACCGGCTGATCGACACCGCCGACGTCTTTCTCAGCAACTACCGGCAACCCGCGCTGGACCGTATCGGCATGAGCTACGAGCGACTGTCCGAGCGCTGTCCCGGTCTGATCTACGCCACCGCCAACGGTTTCGGGCCAGATGGCCCGGCGCGAGAGAATCGGATGAGCGATCAATACGCGCAGTCACGCAGCGGAATCGCTGGCGTGACCGGCACGCCAGAGGACCCGCCACTGATTCCAGGCGCGATCATCGGAGACACGGGCGGGGCCATGGCGTTGGCGATGGGCGTCCTCACGGCGCTCGTCGCCCGACAACGAGACGGACTGGGGCAGCGCGTACAGACATCCTCATACGGAGCGCTGCTCTGGATGCAGGCCTGGGAGATTAACCATCAGTCAGTCGGCGGACATCGACTGACCCGTGACGGCGCGTTTCATCCCGCCGTGCCAACGATCACGGGACTGTATGAGACCGCCGATGGCGTCGCGTTCTGCATCGGCTTTCGCGACGATGCGGCTTGGCGCGAGTTTTGCGAGTTCGCGGGCAGACCGGAACTCGGAGTTGACCCGCGCCTGGATACTCGAGAGAAGCGCGATCCATTTCGCGACCGGGACTTGATCCGCCAGGTGCGCAACTTACGACCAATCGTCGCTGAGCTGATGAAACAGCGAACCGCTGAGGACTGGCAATACTTCTTCGACGTCCATCCCGACAACGCGATGGCCCAGCGGGTGCTCAACTATGAGGAAGTGTTGGAGGACGAGCAGGCGCTGGTCAATGGCTACATCGTTGAGAAGGACATTCCCAACGCCGGTCGTCACAAAGTGGTTGGTCTACCGGTGAGGATGAGCCGGACGCCAGGCACGGCAAAGAATTTCTTCGCCGATCTGGGCGAGCACACGGCTGAGCTGATGCGCGAGCTCGGCTACAACGACGCGGCAATCGACGAAGTCGAGTCGCACAAGGCGCCGCCGTTTTGAGACGCGTCAAGGCAGATAGGGAATGCGGCTGGTCGGTCCCAGGTTGGCGGCGATATATGACTGCGCGTCCCGGACGAAATCAACTAACAGCGGGCGAGTCTCACGTGGGTCGATCATGTCCTCGATCCCGAATGCGTGCGCCGTCCGCAACGGTGAACGAATCTCGTTGAGCCTGGCCTCGATCTCCATGCGTTTGGCTTCGGGATCGTCCGCTTCGCGGATTTCGCGTCGGTAGGCGGCGGTGACGCCGCCCTCGATGTGCATCGATCCCCAATGCGCCGAAGGCCAGGCGTAGCGTCGGTAGAGCGCGTGTCCGCGTCGGTACTGCAAGCCGCCGGCGACGCCATACGCCTGCCGCGTGATGAAGACGAGGTAGGGCATCTGTGAGAGACGACTGGTCAGCATCAGTCGCGCGCCGCTGCGGATGATGCCCGAGCGCTCGTCAGCCGGGCCAACCGAGAACCCCGGCTCGTCGCAGAAATAAATCAGCGGTAGATGGAAGGTGTCGCAGAGCTGGATCATGCGCATGATCTTCTCGGACGTTCCCTTGTTGGTGGAGCCGCCATTCTCGCGTGGGTTGTTGATCATCACGCCGACGGGATAGCCGTCGACCCGCGCCAGTCCCGTAATCCGCGCCTTGCCCCAGTGCGGCTGGATTTCGAAGAACGAGTCGCGGTCGAGCACCCAGTCGAGCAGCTTGCGCGGGTTGTAGATGCGGCGGATGTTGCGTGGGATCAGCGAGAGTAGGCCTTCCTCGCGACGCTCAGGATCATCGGTCGGTTCGCTGCGCGGCGACATCTCCCAGACGTTCTGCGGCAGATAGCTGAGGAAGCGTCGCGCCTGTTGCATCGCCTCCGCCTCGGTCTCAGCCAGATTCTGCACGACGCCGTTCTCGTAGACGTGCACCTGCTCGCCGCCGAGCTCCTCCTTCGAGATCTCGAGGCCACGACTGGCGCGCACCACCGGCGGCCCGCCCACGAACAGCTGACTGGTGCCCCGAACCATCACGTTGAAATGACCATCGACGGCGATCACCGCCGGCGCGCCGGCGACGGAGCCGAGCACGACGTTGACGATCGGCACGTACCAAAGCAGATCGTCGACGCCGCTGCCGCCGCCGACTTCGGGGCCGACCACGTAGGTGCGGCCGATCGTTTCAAAGTGCCGCACGCTCCCGCCAGTTGCGTCGAGCAGACGAATATAGGGGATGCGGTTCATGTAGGCGTGACGAATCGCCCAGTTGCTTTTCTGTCCGATCATCCCGTCAGCCGAACCACCGCGAATCGTGAAGTCATCGCCCTGGACCGCCACCTTGCGACCATTGATCTTCGCCACCCCGACGACACTGTTCGCCGGTGTCAAATCGGCGAGATCGTTGCCCTCCCACTGAGGACTGCCGGCCAACACACCGGTTTCCTGGAACCCGTCGGGATCGGTGAGCAGCTCGATCCGCTCGCGGACGGTCAGCTTGCCGCGTCCATGGTGAAAGGCGACGCTGTCGGCGCCGCCCATCTGCCGCGCCAGCGCAGCCCGTCGTTCCATCTCATCAAGCTCGGGCTTCCAGCTCATCACAACTTCCTTGCCTCGTCCGAACAGGATGATTGTCCCACGCGGGACGGATCACTGAACGTTTCGCAGCTGCGGGTCGAGGAAGTCCCTCAACCAGTCGCCGAACACGTTGACCACCAACGAAACAATGATGATCGCGATCCCGGGAACTGTGACCAGCCACCAGGCAATGCTGATCACATCTCGTCCTTGCGAGATCATGATGCCCCAGGAGATCGAATCCTGTGGGATTCCGACGCCCAGGAAGCTGAGGCCGGCCTCGGCGATGATCACCGTCGCCACGTTCAGTGTGGCCAGGATGACGATCGAATTAACCAGACTCGGGAGCACGTGTCGGACCATGATCCGTAAATCGCCCGCTCCGATGGTTCGTGCCGCGATCACGAACTCGCGCTCCTTGAGACCAAGCGTCTCGCCACGCACCAATCGCGCGAAGGTTGCCCAAAGCGCGAAGACCAGCACGATCACCACGTTGGACAAACTGGGTTCCCAGATGGCGCGCAGGAAGACGGCGATCAGGATCGCGGGCATCGCCAACTGCAGATCGACGAGCGCCATGATCACCCGACTCGTCCAACCACCGAACCAACCGGCCAGGATGCCCAACACCGATCCGATCACCGTGGCGAGTGGAATCACCATGGCGATCGCGAGCAACGAGATGCGAGCCCCGTGAATCAGGCGGCTCAGCGTGTCGCGGCCCAGATCGTCAGTACCGAGCGGGTGGTCGAGGCTGCCTTCAGCCTCGAAAAACGGCGGCTGCAGGCGACCAACCAGGTTCAACTTGAACGGATCCTCCGGCGCGATCTGCGGGCCGGCTATGCCTAGCACGATGAAGATGATCAGGATCGTCAGTGTGATACCGAGCGTCTTTGGCGATCGAATCCGCCAATTGCGCCTCGATCCGGCGAACGGATCTTCAACCATCTGTGGCTGCGACTGAGGCTCAGACACTGCTCAGATCGCTCCCGTCCGAATACGTGGATCGATGTACGTGTAGGACACATCGACGACCAGGTTGACGAATACGATCCAGACCGAGGTCAGCAGCACTGACGCCTGCACGACGGGATAGTCGGTCGCGACGATCGACTGGATGATCAACTGTCCGAGTCCCGGCCAGGCGAAGACGGTCTCGACGATGATCGCGCCGGAGAGAATGTTGCCCACCTGCAGTCCGAGCAGGGTAATCACAGCGAGCATCGAGTTGCGGAGCGCGTGTTTGAACAGCACCGCGCGTTCACTCAAACCCTTGGCTCGCGCCGTGCGGATGTAGTCCTGCTGCAGAGTGTCGAGCATCGCTGAACGGGTGAATCGCATCACCGCCGCAGCGGGAAACGATCCGAGCGTGATCGCGGGCAGGATGATGCTCTGTGGACTGGTGCGAGAACCCGTAGGAAACCAGTCGACGTTGAGCGCGATAAACAGGATGAGCATCAGTCCCAACCAGAAGTTGGGCACGGCCTGACCAAACAGGGCAAGCAACCTGCTAATGATGTCGGTCGCGCCGCCTCGACGCACCGCGGCCACGATGCCCAGGGGAATGCCGATCGCAAACGCGACGAAGAGCCCTGCGGCTCCGAGCTGGATCGTCGCCACCAGCCGTTCGCCGACCACATCCGTTGCCGGACGCGTCGCCCGGAACGATTGCCCGAACTCCAATCGGACGACGTCCCAGAGGAATCGCCCGTACTGCTCGATCATCGGGTCGTTCAACCCGTAGCGTTCTTTCGCCTCTTCGATCTCCTGCTGAGTGGCGTCGATCGGTGCGAGCCGCGACACCGGATCACCGGCGCCGCGGCTCATGAAGAAGACGATCGAGATGACGCCGAAGACGACTGCGATTGAGCGCAGCAGCCGCCCAACTGCAGTCGCCCCGAGTTCGCTGCGCATCGGTGATCAGTCTTCCTCTGTAGGACCAAATCAAGCGAACGACGAATCAGTTCCAGCTCAGATACTGCTGGGAGGATCAGCAGCATCTGAGCTGGTCGAATGAGTTACGTCTTGAGCTTTTGTGCGTAGATGGGGTTGAAGCCGGTCGACGTGTCGTAGTACTCGTTGTAGAGGATCTCCGGCCGAACCGCATAGAGGTGCGGTAGACCGAAGAGCGGCACCTGGAACGCGTTCTCGTAGGAAATCACTGCCGCCTGATAGTAGAGATCGTTCGCGGTCTGCTGGTCGAATTCGGCGTTGGCCTGCTCGATCAGGGTCTGGAACTCCTGGAACTCGGGCAGGAAGTCATCCGTCTCCTGAGCATGCGAGTACGGCGCGCCGACCGTCGTGACCAGTCGGTAGGCGAAGGCCGGACCGAGCGGCGCGCCGCTGGAGACCCCCGCCTGGTTGAAGACGAATGGATTAGGGACCTCATTGTTGCGGATCAGCGACAGCGCGTTCCCGAAATCGGCATAGTCCACTTCAACCTGGAAGCCGACGTCGTTGAGCATTTGCTGGACGGCAGGCATCCAGATCCGGTCCGCGGTCCAGAGGCCGGTTGGCAGCGTGATCGTGAAGGCGAAGCCAACCTGGCCGGCTTCCTCAAGCAGCGCCCGCGCCTTGTCGGGATCGTAGTTGTATTGGCCGGGCAGGTTGCCGATCGGCGGGTCGTAACCGGCCGGGAACGGCGAGTAAGCGCGCTCTTCGGTGCCCGTCAGCAGATTGTCGATGATCGCCTGGGCGTCAATTGCGTAGTTCGCCGCCTGGCGCACTCGTACGTCGCGCCAGGGATTCGCTTCGCCGGTGATCGGGTCGAGTGACTGGTTGACCGGCAGTTCGAGCGCCATCACGCGCACATCGGGCAGCGCAATCACCTTGAAGTCATCGCGGTCTTCGAACTGGCTGGCGACGTCGGGGCTGATGCGGTAGGCAATGTCGACCTCGCCCGCCTCCAGCGCAGCGGCGCGCGCCTGTTCCTCGGGGAAGTAGCGACCAGTGATGTACTTGGCCCAGCCGCGCTTCCACTGGAACGGCGCATCGTGATCGAAGGCGAAATTCTCGAACCGCTGGCTGCGGATCTCCTGGTCGGGAATCCATGACATGAACTGGTATGCGCCGCAACCGATCGGGTTATTGGCGAAGTGGTCGTCGCCGTTGTCGATGATGTACTGCTTCGGTAGCAGACCGAAGTTGATCCCACCCGACTGTTCGGGCGCATCCACAAACGGGGTGTCCATGGCGATGCTGACCGTGTGCTCGTCAACGATGCTGATCTCACCCATCCAACCGGCGCGTGCGCGGAGGGAGGACTCGAAGTCCGGGTTGTATTCAGCCCGACCGAGTATTCGCTCCCAGTAGAACTGGACCGACTCGGCGTTCAACGGCTCGCCGTTGTGGAAGGTCACGCCTTCCTTGACCCTCCAGATGAAGCTGGACAGATCCTCGGTAAATTCCCAGTCGCCGAAGCCACCGGTTGGCTGAATCACGCGACCAGAGTTATAGGCCGCCAACGCTGCGAAGTGCAGGTTGTTGCTTGCGCCCTGACCGCCGCCACCGCCGGCAGTGGTGATGTCCAGCGTGGGCGGGAACGAACCGTAGGCGACGATGATTTCGGCGTCCATGTCAACTTCGCTGACTGCCGCTTCCTGCTGCGCCGTGGAACGATCCAGCTCTTCCTGTTCTTGCTGTTGCTCCTGTTGCTCGACTTGCTGGGCCTGCTGCTCGACTTGCTGTTCTTGTTGATCAACCGTTTGCTGCTGCGCGGTCTGCTGTTGCTGTGGCTGTTGCGCGGTCTGCTGTTGCGGCTGGTCCTGGGGTTGCGCCTGCGCGACCGTCTGCGGTTGGTCATCGTCGTCATCGTCGCCGCCGCAGCCGACCAATGCCAATCCCGCGGCCCCTACCCCGGCCCGCGCTGAGGCTCGCAACAGCGAGCGTCGGCTCAGCCGCGAGCGATGTAATCGTGTCCAGTGCCGTGTCATTGTCAATCCTTCGGTGCTCAGACATATTCGTCTGTACGAAACATAGCGAAATTGAACTTCGCCTGAAGCGCCGAGCGCGATGGGTCACTGAACGTTTCGCAGCTGCGGGTCGAGGAAGTCCCGCAACCAGTCGCCCAGCAAATTCCCGACCAGCGCGACGATCATGATGGTGATGCCCGGGAATCCGGTGAGCCAGAAGCGTATCTTCAGCAAATCGCGGCCTTCAGACACCATCTTGCCCCAGGAAATCGTCTCCGGCCCCGCTCCGGCGCCGAGGAACGAGAGCGACGCTTCGGCGATGATCACCGTCGACACATTCAGGGTTGCGAGAATCACCACCGAGTTGACCACGTTCGGCAACAGATGACGGGTCATCACCCGAAGGTCGGAGGCTCCGAGCGTTCGAGCGGCAACGACAAACTCACGCTCACGCAGACTGAGCGCTTCGGCTCTGACCAGGCGCGCATACGGCGCCCAGAGAAACACGATCAGGATGACGATCACGTTTCTCAGAGACGGCCCGAGCATCGCGGCAATCAGCAAAGCGAACAGCAGCGCCGGAAAAGCCAGTTGCACTTCCACCAGCCGCATGGCGAACGAGTCGAATGCGCCGCGACGCCAGCCGGCGAGGAGTCCAACAGCGGTACCCAGCACAAGCGAGCCGGGAATTACCGTGGCGATCACCAGCAGCGAAGTTTGACTGCCCTTGATCAAGCGGCTGAACGTATCTCGGCCAAGCCCGTCGGTACCGAGAATGTGCTCGTAGGCGCCGTCCTCTTGCCAGACTGGACCCTGTAACCGATTGACCAGAGTCTGATCGGTGGGATCATGCGGCGCGATCCAGTCGGCGAAGATACCGGCGACCACGAAGACCCCGATGATCGCCAGGTACAGCGTGAGCAGCGGCCAGCCGCGCGGCAAGCGGCTCATCCAACCCCTGCGACGAGAGATCAATGCCCCAGGCGTGTCCGTTCTGACGCTCTGCGCGCTCATGCGCCACTGCCTACACGGATTCTGGGGTCAAGGATGTTGTAGGAGAGGTCGACCAGGACGTTGATGGCGACGAACCAGACCGCGATCACCAGCACGCCGACCTGGATCACGGGGAAGTCACGCAGGCTGATCGAGCGGAAGATCAACCGCCCGACTCCTGGCCAGGCAAAGACGACCTCGACGATGATCGAACCGGCCAGCAGCTGAGCCAGCATGATGCCGAGCACGGTGACCAGGCCAAGCAGCGCGTTACGAAGCGCATGACGCACGATCACGGTGCGGTTGGCGAGCCCTTTGGCTCGCGCCGTGCGGATGTAGTCGTTGCTCAACACCTCGAGCATCCCCGAACGGGTCAGGCGCATCGTCGCGGCGGCGCCGAACCCGGCCAGCGTGATCGCCGGCATGATCAGGTTGTCGAATCCGCCGCGTCCACTGGTCGGCAGCCAACCCAGCTGGACAGCAAATACGAAGATCAACAGCAGACCGAGCCAAAAGTTGGGCATGGCCTGGCCGACCAGCGCCAGCAGACGAGCCAGTAAGTCGGGAATTGAACCGCGCTTGATCGCGGCCAGGACTCCAATCGGCACACCGACCGCCAGGATCAGTACAAATGCGGCCAGGCTCAGTTGCACGGTCGCCCAGAGCCGCGATGACACCTCGTCCCAGGCCGGTTGCTCGGAGAAGATCGAGTCGCCGAAATCGAGTCGCAGCACTCCCCAGAGGAAGTTGCCGTACTGGACAATCATCGGATCAAGCAACCCGAGCCGGTCGCGCGCGGCGTCGATCGCCTCCTGGGTCGCGTTTCGCGCCGAATACGCCTCGATCGGATCACCGATCAGACGGCTACCGACGAAGACCAGCGAAACAACGACGAAGACAACCGCAATCGACTGAAGCACTCGCGGAATCAGATGGGCTGCCATGGCCTGCTCCCCGCTACCTGGGCAGCGTCGGGCGATGCGAACCCTAGGTCTTCATCGACTTCAGGTTCCAGAGTTCGACCGAGGGCGGCTGCAGGAAGTACGGGTCCCAATGTAGTCGTGAGGCGCCAACGTGCGTTTGCACCAGTTCGAAGAGGAAGATCCAGGCGGCATCGAGGTAATGGATGCGCACCAGGTCACTGAGCAGTTCGCGGCGGCGTTCGGTGTCGAACTCCGTGCTCGCCTCGCTAATCAGGCGGTCGACCTCAGCGCGCTCGTCCGAGACGACCTCGGCGCGATGCTCGTACGTCGCCTCGGTACCGACGGAGATGGCCATCGAACCGATCGAGGTGAACCCGGCCGATTGCGGGAACAGATACGGAGCCGTCAGTTCCTTGTTACGCGCCTCGCCCAGGAACTTGGAGATGTCCTCAGGAATCAGGTTGACGATGAACCCGACCTCGCGCAGCATCTCAGCGATCGCCTCCATGAAGAGCTGGTCGTTGGTGTAGAGGCCGCTGAGGTAGATCAGATCGGTCTCGACGCCGTCCTCGTAGCCGGCCTCGACGAGCAGCCGCCTGGCTTCCTCGGGGTCGTAGCCCCAGCGCTGCTCGGGCAGCTCCTCGGGGTAACCAAACTGGCCCGAGGAGAGCGTGTAGGTGTAGTTCTCGCGGCCGGTCATGATGTTCTGGGTGATCGCGTCGACGTCAACGGCGAGGTTGGCGGCGACGCGTACGCGCTTGTCACGCCAGGGATTGGGTTGACCGGGATTGTACGGATCTTCCTCGATCGTCATTGGCAGCTTGATGTGCAAGCCGCGCTGGGCCGGGTGATAGAAGACGTTATAGTCGCCGGTCTCGCCCAGCGGCACCGCAAGGTCAGGCGGGATTGAGTTGGCGAGGTCGACTTCACCCGCTTCCAGGGCGGAAACACGGGCGCCGATTTCCGGGATCAACCGCGCTTCGAACCCGGCCAGATAGGCCAGGCGCGGCGCGTGCGCGTAGTCTCGCCCGTTGAAGTAGTCATCGTTGCGGACCGAGACGATGCGCTCGTCCGGCGACCATTCGACGAACTTGAACGCGCCGGTTGAGATCGGATTCTGCCCATAGGCCTCATCGCCGTTTTCCTCGATGTAGCTCTTGGGGAAGACGGGGAACCCACCCACAGCAAGGCTGTTGGCCGCGTCGACGCTGGGATCCGCTTGGGCGATGCTGAGCGTCATATCGTCAATCAGCGTGCTCTCGCCGGTCCAGCGCAACTCGCCCGTCCAGGCCGAGTTGTATTCGGGGTTGTAGTCGGCCCGACCGGTGAGTCGGTCGATGGTGAACTTGATGTCGGCGGCGGTGACAGCGTCGCCGTTGTGGAAGGTGCGGCCCGGATTGACCGTCACCGTCAGCGACTCTGAGCCGACGAACTCCCACTCCGCCAGACCACCTGGTACCGCCTGGCCGAAGGGGTCGAGCGGGAAGACGGCGCCGTAGTGATAGCTGTTTGACGCAGACTGACCGCCGCGCGCCAGGGCGCTGCCCTGGTCAAGAATCTGCGGGAACGCGCCGTAGGCCCCGATCGCGGTGGCGTTGTAATCGATGTTGTCGTCGGCGACTGCCTGCTGTTCCTGCTGCTCTGCTTCCGCCTCTGCCGCCGACTGTTCCTGTCGCTCCTGCTGCATGGCCTGTTGGTCAGCCTGATCTTCCTGCTGTTGCTGGGCCTGCTGCGGTTGTTGGGGAGTTGATTGCTGCTGCGCCTGCTGTGTCTGTTGCGGCTGGTCCTGTGGTTGCGCCTGCGTGGCTGTCTGTTGACTGTCATCATCGTCGTCGCCGCAGCCGACCAGCGCCAATCCTGCGGCGCCCACTCCGGCTCGCGCCGACGCCCGTAACAGCGAGCGTCTGCTCAGACGGGCTCTGCGCAGTTGCTGCCAATGCTGTGTCATCTTGATCCCCCGTTCACGCTCGAAAAAGTTCGCATTGGCGAAAGATAGTGAATGGGGAACGAGTTTGCTCACGGCGTGCCCGGTCTTGCGCGCTGTACTGAATCGCAACGCCTCATCGCTGGCGGAGGCGTACCCAGCGACGAGGCGAGAGGTGCACCGCAATCCAGGCGGTACCCTCGCCATGAATGGGCAACGACACAAGCGCTAGGGGATTGCGATGACGGAATTCTGGACGATGGGGGCTGGTCGGCCGACCAGTGATGATCCGTCGGTCTTCGACGGTGTGCAGATGGCCGTCCAGGCGGAGCAGCTGGGCTACGACGGCATCGTCTGGGTCGATAGCCAGAATCTGGCCCCCGACTGCTATGTGTCGATGGCGCTGGCCGCGCACGCGACCTCACGGATTCAGCTGGGCACCGGCGTAACCAACTCGTACACACGGCATCCGGCGATCACCGCATCCGCCATCGCCTCAATCCAGGCCGAGAGCCGCGGCCGCGCGCATATGGGCATCGGACGCGGCGACTCGGCGCTGGCGCATCTCGGCCTCGCGCCGCATGGAGTGAACGACTTTGAGCAGTACCTGATCCAGCTACAGGCGTATCTGCGTGGCGACACGGTGCAGTTCGGCGAGACGGACGTCGATGCGCTGGGATTAGCCGACACGCCGCAAGCCAGCCGCATTTACTACATGTCGCAGATGGGACCGAAGGTGCCGGTCGACGTCGCGGCGACCGGGCCGCGCGTGATCCAGGCGGCGGCGCGTCACGCTGATCGGGTCAGTTTCAATGTTGGCGCGGACGTCGAACGGACGCAGTGGGGCATGGAGGTCGCCCGCGAGGCGCGTCAGGCGGCGGGACTGGACCCGGCCATTCCTTTCGCCGCCTACATTCCGCTGGCCGTGCACGACGACCCCGAGCAGGCGATGCGGATCGGCGCCGGTCAGGTATCGCTGTTCGCCCGGTTTTCCAATATGTATGGCACGGTCGTCGGTCCGGCCAGCGAACAACAGGCCAAAGTGCTGACCGACATTCACGATCACTACGACATGCACGGCCACGGCCGTCCCGGCAGCGCCCAGGCGGACGTAATTCCGACGGAGTTCGAGCGCTCGTTCGGCATCTTCGGTTCGCCCGATTACTGCGTGCAGCGTCTGGGCGAGCTGATTGAGATTGGCATCGACCGCTTCATCTTCAGAGGCTCACCGCTCGACCCAAGCAATCCGGATACAGAGGCGAGCGCGCGCTTTACGCAGGACGTGATTCCCCAGCTACGGTAGAAGTCGTGACAGGCAGGAACCGTCAGCCTGCGCGGGGAGTTGCGAGATGATCGACTGGACCAACCAGCTCTACTTCGGTGACAATCTGACCGTCCTGCGCGAACATATCCCCGACGAGTCGGTGGATCTGATTTACCTCGACCCGCCGTTCAACTCCAACGCGACGTACAACGTGCTGTTCAAGGAGAAAAGCGGAGACGAGTCGGCGGCGCAGATCACCGCGTTCGACGACACCTGGCACTGGACGATTGATTCGCAGCAAGCCTACGAGGATATGGTCACTCAGAGACCCGACAAGTTCGGTCGGCTGCTCCAGGCGATGTATGAGTTCCTCGGTCCGAACGACATGATGGCCTACCTGACGATGATGGCCCAGCGCCTCGCCGAACTACATCGAGTGCTCAAACCCACCGGCAGCATCTACCTGCACTGCGACCCAACGGCGAGTCATTATCTGAAGCTGTTGATGGATTCTGTGTTCGGACAGGATCATTTCCGAAACGAGATTTCGTGGAGGCGGTATGGGGCACACAACGACGTAGGGCAGGGCTCGACACACTTTGGTCGTGTTCACGACATCATGCTGTTGTATAGCAAGAGTGGCAAGGTGATCTGGAATCAGGGTTTCGTGCCTCTCGATGAGAAGTATGTCGCCTCCACGTACAGGTATGTCGATGAAGAAACTGGTCGACGATTCAGGACTACTCCCTTGACCGGTCCTGGTGGTGCTGAAAAGGGGAATCCTGTCTATGAGTGGAATGGGCACGTCAGAGCATGGCGCTATAGCAAGGAGACCATGCAGAGACTGCATGACGAAGGGCGACTGTATTACTCGAGGACCAACTACCCATCGAGAAAGACATATCTTGACGAATCCCGAGGTGTTCCAGTTCAAGATATGTGGACGGACATTTCTTCATTGTCAGGCGCGCATAAGGAACGCCTCGGCTACCCGACACAGAAGCCGGAAGCATTGCTCGAACGGATCATCAACGCCAGTAGCAATGAAGGCGATGTGGTGCTCGATCCGTTCTGCGGTTGTGGCACGGCAGTTGTTGTGGCTGAACGGCTGAAGCGGCGTTGGATTGGCATTGATATCACGCACATCGCCGTGTCACTGATGAAATATCGACTTCACGACAGTTTCGGCGCCGACCTCTCCAACTATCAGATCATCGGCATCCCCGAGGATGTCGCCAGCGCGCGGGCACTGGCCACCGAGTCGGAGCACGATGGTCGCTACCAGTTCGAGTACTGGGCGCTGGGACTGGTCAACGCGCGGCCCGCGACGGGCAGGAAGGGCGCGGACTCCGGCGTCGACGGCTACATCAACTTCTTCGACGACAACTCGGGCAAGGCCAGGCGGATCATCGTGCAGGTCAAGAG
>RKRS01000157.1 GCA_007571275.1 Dehalococcoidia bacterium | reverse complement strand
TTTCCGGCAACGGCTGATCTCCGCCAGCTCTGGAGGGCAGGTGGCGTTCGACATGCTGTGCAACTACCTCATCCCCGTGCACGGATTGCAGTTCGACGAGCAGTCCCACACAGCGAGGTCGTGGGAGCCTGTGCCGGGTGTGCTGCTGGAGCCGACTGTGCAGTTCGGCTCTCCCTGCCTGATCGGAACACGCATCCCCACACGAACGGTCGCCGGCATGGTCGAGGCTGGAGACTCAGTCGAGTGGGTGGCGGCGGCGTACGGTGTACCACCCGAGGATGTGCAGGCGGTGTGTGACTGGGAACTCAGTCTTCGGTCGCGGTGACCCGCGCTTCCTGCTAGACGAGTCACTGGCGCCTCCGGTCGCCCGGGCCCTGCAGCTCGTCGGCTACGACATTCAGGATGTCGTGACGGTGTTTGGCTCACGGGGCGTCAAGGATCCCGAGATCATCGAGTGGTGCAGGGAAGAGGGAGTTGTTTGGATCCATGCGGACGATCGGGCCAGGAAGCAGCACAAAGCCCTTCTGCAGCGGAGTGGAACCAACACACTGTGGATCAAGAGGCCGCGGGGACATATGAGCGGAAAGGAGCAGCTGCGCATCATCGCGTTCGTGTTGCCCAAGCTGATGGCCAGGTTCGAGAAACGCCCAAGCGTTCGCCACTACAGAGCTACCGCTCTGAACGACGAGTCGACGCCTTCCCTCAGAGAGGTAGACCTCTGATCTGGTATCAGCCCCCGGGAGATCATCAATGAGCGATGCGGGCATCAACGAGGCTGAAGTTGAACAGGCAGCCTTGAATTGGCTGAGCGACCTGGGGTGGGCGACGGAGTCTGGCCCAGAGCTGAGCCGTGACTACTCGCAGGTCGTGCTGGAGGACCGCCTGCAGGACGCGCTGGCGGCGCTCAATCCTGAGCTGCCCGAGGATGCGCTGGATGACGTCTTCCGTAAGCTGACCAATCCGTCCGGCTCGACGTTGGAGGCTCGTAACCGCGAGTTTCATCGCATGCTCGTGGACGGCGTCGCGGTTGAGTATCGCGCTGGTGACGGTTCAATCCGTGGGGCGCAGGCGGTGGTGATTGACGATGGCAACCCGTTTGCGAATGATTGGTTGGCGGTCAACCAGTTCACGGTCGCTGAAGGTCAGCATCGGCGTCGTCCCGACATAGTCCTGTTCGTCAACGGTCTGCCGCTCGGGATGATTGAGCTGAAACACCCAACTGACGAAGGCGCCGACATCTGGTCAGCCTGGAGACAACTACAGACCTATCGAGCCGAGCTCCCGTCGCTGTTCGCCATGAACGAGTTGCTGCTCGTCTCCGACGGCCTGCAAGCGCGGATCGGCACGCTGACCGCCGGTCGCGAGTGGTTCAAGCCTTGGCGGACGATCACAGGTGAGCAGGTCGAGGACCGTGGCGCGCTCGAGCTGGAAGTGCTGCTCAAGGGCGTCTGCCAACCGCAGCGGTTACTCGCTCTGATTCGCCACTGCATCGTCTTTGAGGATGACGGCAGCGGCGCGCTGGTCAAGAAGATGGCTGGCTACCATCAGTTCCACGCGGTCCGGTTCGCCGTCGCTGAGACGCTGCGCGCGTCGGAGCTGCGTAACCAGACGTCGCGAGTGGCCGAATTGGCCGGACGGTATGAGACAGGCCGTCCAGGCGGCGAACCTGGAGATCGCCGTATCGGCGTGGTCTGGCATACACAGGGTTCAGGCAAGAGCCTGACCATGGCGTTCTACACCGGCGCGATCGTGCGCGAGCCGGCCATGGCCAATCCCACCGTCGTCGTCCTGACCGACCGCAACGATCTGGACGAGCAGCTGTTCGCCGCATTCTCGCGTTGTCAGGACTTGCTGCGCCAACCGCCGGTTCTGGCCGAGAGCCGCGCCGACCTGCGCCAACGGCTTTCGGTCGCGTCAGGCGGTGTGATCTTCACCACGATCCAAAAGTTCTTGCCGGAGACAACGGGCGATCGATACCCGACGCTCTCAACGCGCCGCAATATCGTCGTGATCGCGGATGAGGCGCACCGCAGTCAGTATGACTTCATCGACGGTTTCGCCTCGCACATGCGCGAGGCGTTGCCTAACGCCTCCTTCGTCGGCTTCACCGGCACGCCGATTGAGCGACAAGATGCGGACACGCGCGCCGTGTTCGGTGACTACATCAGCGTCTACGACATCCAGCGCTCGGTTGAGGATGGGGCCACGGTACCGATCTACTACGAAAGCCGGCTCGCTCAACTATCGCTCGGCGAATCTGCGCGCGCGACCATCGATAGCGACTTTGATGCCGCAACTGAAGGCGAAGAGGTCAAGCGCACAGAGCGGCTGAAGACCAAGTGGGCGCAGCTCGAAGCAATCGTCGGGTCGCAGCAGCGGCTCAGACTGCTCGCCCAAGACATCGTCGAACACTTCGACCAGCGGCGAGCTGCAATCGAGGGAAAGGCGATGATCGTCTGCATGAGTAGACGTATCTGCGTGGAGCTGTATCGGGAGTTGGTCGCACTCCGGCCCGAGTGGCACGCAGACGCCGACGATCAGGGAACGATCAAAGTCGTGATGACCGGCTCCGCCTCTGATCCCCAAGGATGGCAACAACACATCCGCAGCAAAGTCGTGCGGGAGGCGCTCGCGCGGCGCTTCCGAGACCCTGGCAATTCGCTCCAGGTCGTGCTCGTCCGGGACATGTGGCTGACCGGCTTCGACGCGCCCAGCCTGCACACTATGTACGTCGACAAGCCGATGCGCGGCCATAACCTGATGCAGGCCATCGCGCGAGTCAATCGAGTGTTTCAGGACAAGCCCGGCGGGCTCGTGGTCGATTACCTCGGTCTGGCGTCCGAACTCAAAGCAGCGCTTGGCGTCTACACCGAGAGCGGCGGCCTGGGCCAGACAACGATCGACCAGGCAGATGCCGTGGCCGCGATGCTGGAACGGCACGAAGTCTGCTGCGGTCTCTTTCACGGCTTCGATTGGTCCGAGTGGGGCTCTGGTACGCCATCGAATCGCCTGGCCCTACTGCCGCTCGCCTTGGAGCACATCCTCAAACAGGAAAACGGGAAACAGCGCTGCCTCGACGCTGTTCGAGGGCTTACCCAGGCGTTCGCGTTGGCTGTGCCACACGCGGAAACGCGGCGCATCCGCGAAGATGTCGCCTTCTTCCAGGCAGTTCGTGCCGCCTTGGCCAAGCGAGCCGCGAGTGAGACAGAGCATGACGAGGAGCTGGAACTGGCGGTACGCCAGATTATCTCGCGTGCGGTTGCACCGGACGGCGTCATCGACATCTTCAGCGCTGCAGGCCTGGATAAACCGGACCTCTCGGTACTCTCTGAAGAATTCTTGGTGGAAGTTCAAGGGATGCCCCATCGAAATCTGGCTATTGAGGCGTTGCAACGGCTGCTCAACGGTGAAATCGTCATGAGGCGGCACCAAAACGTTGTCATGGCCCGCTCGTTCGCGGAGATGCTGGAGCGGACGCTGCTTCGTTATCGGAATCGATCAATCGAGGCGTCCCAAGTGATCGCGGAACTCATTGACCTGGCCCGAGAGATGCGCGAAGCCGGTGCGCGTGGGGATGAGCTTGGACTGACAAACGACGAACTCGCCTTCTACGACGCGCTTGGGGCGAATGACAGCGCCGTCGACGTGCTGGGGGACGAGATGCTCAGAGACATTGCTCGCGAGCTGGTCAGCACCGTCCGAGCAAGCGCCACGATCGACTGGACGCTGCGAGCGGACGTTCGCGCACAGCTCCGCGCGTCGGTACGTCGGCTCCTGAGAAGACACGGCTATCCACCCGACCAGCAGGATCAGGCCACACAGCTGGTCCTGGAACAGGCCGAGATGCTATCGGAGGATTGGGTTGGATCAGAATGAGCGCTGTAGGTAGTTCCCTGCAAAACGCGAGACCACTCTGAGCATCCACCAACCGCTTGGGCCAGCGAGACGGCTCCGAGTCGAAGCGCTCAACGAAGGCCGAGCTCTGAGGCTCGGCGACACGCGTGCGGACGCCGCGGATCGCGGCGTCTGCTTGCTGCAATGGCAGGGGACCAGATTTCTTCGCCATCGAGCAGGACGCGCATGTCGGACGGCCAATCGTTCTCTAAGTGAACGATCAAGCAGTCGTCGATCCGGACATAGCGCCGCGGAGTCGGTTCGAGTTCCAGGCCAGGAGCGAGGATGAGTCGGTAGCTCAGTGTCTGGTCGAGGCGGTTGCTCCAGGCGTCGAGCGGAAAACCGTCCGTTCGGAAGCCAGCGACTTCATCGCCGAGTTCCCAGAGCGTCAGTTGTTCGGAGGCGATGACGGTCCAGGTATCACCGCCTTCGCCCCGCTCGACGGTTGCCGTGGTCCGGGCTGGGAGAAGCGGAAGATGCAATGGCTGCAGACCGTGCGGCGTTCCGAGCTCATCGATTGTGAATTCGGCGAGGGTGACGTTGTGGGCAGCGACACGGTAGGCGCCGGGCTGGAGGTCGCCAACGACGTCGGCGAGGTTGATCAGCTCGACTTCGAAGTGCGGTCGAGCTTCGTCCCAGATCAGACGAGGAAGAGTGAACAGAGAAGGCTCTGGCTCGTCGCTGTTTCGAGATGCGTCGTCGAGGTCGGGGCGGGCGACTGCTGCCTCGAGGAGATCGGGGATCCATTCTGTGAGCGCCCAAGGGTTGTCGGAGCAGATCTGCTGTGCTCGGTCCCTGGTGATGTTGCGGCGTCTGAGGTTGACAAGCGCATCCCAGAGGTCACGGAAGCTCGGTGACCCCAAGTTTGCGCCGTGGAGCAGGCGCCAGACTGCTGTGGGGAGGGATTCAGCGCGTGCGAGACGGGCCGGTAGACGCGAGGCGATGGTGCGTTGGGTAAAGCCGAACTGGAGGTAGATCGACGTGTACCAGACCTGTGTGCCTTCCTGACCAAAGACGTGGCGCAGACGTCAATGTCGACAGGCGGACTCGATAGCGTCTATGAGAGATTGCTTGGGCTGGCCTTGAACGAACAGATCGTCATGGGCTTGAGCAGAGAGTTTGCGTCGAACAGAGGTCCAGACTTGTCCCTCAGAGGCTTCGCGGCGGGCAGTTTCGGCAGCCATCGCCGGGAAGAGCAGCCCGAACGCCTGTTGGCGGGTGGCGCTGAGTTGGGCCAACATGTGCGTGTCGTCGCACCAGCGGACAGCGTGGGGCGACATCTGCCTGGCCCAGTCGTCCAGCCACTGCACTTCGGCGTCGCTGAGCGATAGCTCCGCCAGTGAGCGCGGTGCGTGGTGATCGTTGAGAGCTTGATGGAGCTGCTGCGCGGCATCGGCGATGGATCGAGGATTGGCCGGATCGAGCACGGTGAAGCGTTGAGGCACAACTGTTCCCGTAGATGTGCGTAGCTGCCGCGACTCAGCCCATGGCTGACTGTATTGTGCCGACAGCAAGCTGCGCCACGCGACGAGTTGAGGGTAGGCCAGCCTCGCATTCCACGCGAGATCGCCCCGGTGGCATAGCTTGCCGAGTAAGTCAACGAGCCTCTCCCCCGCTCAGGTAGCTCGCCACCCATCGCGGTCTACCGGTCGACGA
Organism: Dehalococcoidia bacterium; assembly: GCA_007571275.1. Classification (GTDB taxonomy): domain Bacteria; phylum Chloroflexota; class Dehalococcoidia; order Bin125; family Bin125; genus Bin125. The sequence continues at coordinate 214 of RKRS01000157.1, read as the reverse complement.
CGTTCCAGTACCCAACGTAGCTACCAGCAGCTACCGCTCGGCACCGGGGAGTCTGTTGATACGCGCAGAGATGGGGGTAAGCTATCCCGGTCGCACCCCGTCCTTTGGGGCAGGTGAGGATTGAACCGCCCGGATGCTCGATCGTGCTCCACCTTCTATGAGGTGCAACCACCCGGCGAAGGAGCGCAGCCTCGTCCCCTCGTCCTAGCGTTTC
>RKRS01000127.1 GCA_007571275.1 Dehalococcoidia bacterium | reverse complement strand
CGATTCGCCGATCAACCGTTCAAGCAGGAGCTGATCGACCAGTTTTCGACCGACTCCGAGGCCTTGGGCATCTGCACCCACGCCGAATTCACCGACCTCTGCCGTGGCGGACACGTCGAGTCGACCCGACAGATTGGTCCCTTCCGTCTGACTAGTGTGGCCGGCGCCTACTGGCGCGGCGATGAGCATCGGCCGCAGCTGCAACGTGTCTACGGCGCGCTGTTCGCTACGAAGGAAGAACTGGACGCGCATTTCGCGCGCATCGAGGAAGCCCAGCGTCGCGATCATCGGAGACTGGGTAGAGACCTCGGACTCTTCGCATTCTCCGAACTCGTTGGAGCGGGCATTCCGCTGCTGCTCCCGGATGGCGCGATCATTCGCCAGGAGATGGAACGCCTGATCCGCGAGCTTCAGGATGCCCGCGGTTATCAGGAGGTCTGGACCGGGCACGTCGCTCGCGGCGAGCTGTTCCGTCGCTCCGGGCACTTGGACAACTACTCCGACGTTATGTATCCCGCCATGCACGAGTCCCACGAAGGCCGTGAGCACGGCGAACACGCCGACGAGGCTGAGGCGTACTTCCTCAAGCCGATGAACTGTCCGGTCCACATGACGTTGTACAACAACTCGCTGCACTCGTATCGGGAGCTGCCGCTTCGCTATGCGGAGTACACCACGCTGTATCGATACGAAAAGTCGGGCCAACTGTCCGGGCTCACCCGTGTGCGCTCGCTGACCCAGGACGACTGCCACATCTTCATCACACCGGAGCAGATCTCGGATGAGGTCTCACGAGTGCTCGAACTGGTGCAGACGCTCTTTCAGACTTACGGCATGCCCAACTTCCGCTATGAGCTGTCGCTGCCGGGCGAGGGCGGCAAATATGTCGACAACCCCGAAGCCTGGGCGACTGCTGTTTCGGCGCTGCGCAACGCACTGGATCAGGCGGGAATCGATTATGTCGAACAATATGGCGAAGCGGCGTTCTACGGACCAAAGGCTGATCTGTTCGTCTCCGACGCGATGGGGCGAGAGTGGCAGCTCTCGACCATCCAGCTTGACCTGATCCAGCCGGCTCGACTGGGCTGCGTTTATGTCGCTGACGACGGCGAGCGGCATACGCCAGTGGTCATTCATCGCGCGATTCACGGCTCCTTCGAGCGTTTTCTGGGCATCCTGATCGAGCATTACGCCGGCGCCTTTCCGCTCTGGTTGGCGCCGGTACAGGCGCGCTGCATTCCGATCGCTGATCGGCATTTGGACTGGGCGCACGAGATCGCCGCCGATCTACGATCCGCCGGCCTGCGTGTCGACGTGGACGATGGCAACGAGCGTATGCAAGCCAAGATTCGCAACGGTCAGCGCCGCAAGATTCCCTATCTGCTCGTCATCGGCGACCGCGAGGTGGAGTCGCGCTCCGCCGCAGTGCGGGTGCGCACTGGAGACGATCTGGGCGCCATGCCAATCGACGAGATTCGCGACATGCTGACCGAACTGAAGTGGACGCGGGCAATCGCACCAGCCTGAGTCGAGTCGCCGCTTCGATACTCTCCGAGCAACTCGGCGAGTATGATTCTTACGGCTAGCGATGGCTGACAGCTGTCAAATCCATCCGAACTCATTCGCCGATTGCTATTTCACGAAGGCGACGAATGACTGACCCACAGCGCCCCCTTGACAAACTGCTGATCGCCAACCGCGGTGAAATCGCTGTCCGCGTAATTCGCGGAGCGCGCGACCTGGGAATCAAGACGGTCGCCGTATTCTCGGACGCTGATCGAACCGCGCGGCATGTGCGGATGGCCGACGAAGCCGTGCGAATCGGCAGCCCGGCTCCTTCAGAGAGCTACCTCTCGATTGACGCCGTGATCGCCGCCGCCCAGGAAACAGGCGCCGACGCCATCCATCCCGGTTACGGATTCCTGTCCGAGAACGCGAACTTTGCTCGAATCTGTCGCGAGCACGGCATCACCTTCGTCGGGCCGTCACCGGAAGCGATCGAGTTGATGGGCGACAAGATCGAGTCTCGGCGCACGATGCAACGGTCCGGCGTTCCCATCATCCCGGGCGCAATCGACCCGATTACCGATCCGGATGAGGCGCGACGAACGGCTGACGAGATCGGCTACCCGGTCGTGGTCAAGGCAGCGGCGGGTGGTGGTGGTCGCGGGATTCGCGTCGTCGAAGCGGCGGATGAGCTTGAGCGCGCCGTACAGCAGGCGCAGGAAGAAGCGATCACGGCGTTCGGCGACGGCGCCGTCTTCGTGGAGAAGTTGCTTCGACCGGCGCGGCACATTGAAATCCAGGTAGTGGCGGACAGTCGAGGCAACATCGTCTGTCTCGGTGAACGCGACTGCTCTGCCCAACGCCGACGGCAAAAGTTGGTGGAAGAATCGCCGGCCCCCGGGATGTCTCCCCAGCTCCGGGCACGGATGGAGGAAGCTGCGACCAACGCGGCTCGCGCGTGTGACTACACGTCAACCGGCACGGTCGGGTTTCGGGTCTGGGACGACCCGGATGCGCCTGGCGGCCAGAACTTTGCCGTCCTTGAGATGAACACCCGAGTGCAAGGCGAGCATCCGGTCACGGAGCTCGTGCGCGGCGTTGACCTGGTCCAGGATCAGCTCAGGATCGCCGCTGGATTGCCCTTGGGCTACACCGCGGCCGAGCGGCCTATCCGCGGCTGGGCCATGGAGTGTCGCATCACTGCCGAAGATCCGTACCTCGACTTCGCTCCTTCCGTTGGACCCATCGCCTGGTACCGCGAGGCAGACGGTCCAGGCGTGCGGCTCGACTCGATGCTCGCCCGCGGAATTGGGGTCAGCCCCTATTACGACTCGCTGATCAGCAAGCTCATTACCTGGGGCGAAACCCGCGAGCAGTGCATCCGACGGATGAAACGCGCCTTGGGAGAGTATCTCGTGATCGGGGTCAGCACCTCGATCCCGTTCCACCAGGCGCTGATGGACGACGCGCACTTCCGCAATGGCGACATTCATACCCTGTACGTCGAGGAGCATGAGATCCTGAACGCGGCAGACCGTCCGGCAAACAGTGTCGAGGCGACGCTGGCGGCGGCGCTCTTCTTCCATACACAAGGCGAGCGCGCGGAGTCTGATCGCGGCGGCGCGCGTTCTCGACGACGTCTGTGGGCCCAGTCAGCCCGTGGCCGCCGACATCTAGTGGAGCAGGGATGGCGAAGAACTACCGGCTAATCGTCGAGGGTGGATTACAGGAAGTCGCGCTTGAGGAAAACGGCGACGGTTCGTACCGAGCCGAGCTCGGCGGCAAGAGCTACTCGTTGGAACTCGAATCGGTCGACGACAACACTCTGTTCCGTTTCTGGGTCAACGGTGAGCGAATCCCCATCGCCATCAGCCGCGAAGGAATGGCTCTCGAGGTATTCATCGGCCCTGATCGTTACTCGGCGGAGATTGAACGCAGCGCTGGTTCGCTGACTCAGTCCGGACCCACGATCGCCGGCGAGGTTCAGCTGAGGGCGCCGATGACCGGCCAGGTGACGGAAGTACTCGTCGCGGCGGGCGATCAGGTCGAAGAAGGCGATCCGTTGCTTGTCATGGTCGCCATGAAGATGAACAATGAGATCAGATCGCCGGCAACGGGTCGAATCATCGAAGTCTCGGTGGAGGCCGGTGACGCCGTTGACCAGGGCGACTTAATGCTCGTGATCGATACAGAATCGGCATAGCACTTGCCAACAGACTCGCGGTAGCGTTTGAAACCGCGTGCCGACACGCCTACCATCTGCGCTAACAGAGCTGCGTCATCGCCAGCCTGAAACGAAGGAGCGTTCCTCTGGCAGTCAAGGATCAACGAGAACACAAAGAACAGCGCGTCAATGAGGCGATTCGCATCCGCGAAGTACGGGTGATCGGCGCCGAAGGCGAACAGCTCGGCGTCATGCCGACGATCCAGGCGCTCGAACTCGCGCGCGCCCAGGGCCTGGACCTGGTTGAGGTTGCGCCCACCGCCCGACCGCCGGTCGCCAAGATGCTCGATTACGGACGATTCAAGTACGAACAATCGAAGCGCGAGCGCGAAGGGCGTCGACGTCAGAAGGGCGCCTCACTGCATCAGATCAAGATGCGCCCGAACATCGGCAAGCACGACATGGAGGCCAAGGGTCGCACTGCCGCTCGGCTGCTGCGTAACGGCGACAAGGTCAAAATCTCGATCATGTTCCGTGGTCGCGAGATCACGCACCGCGATATCGGCCAGGAGCGCATCCATGAGATGCTGGAGACGCTCGAGCGGAACGATGTGCCCACGATCATCGAAAAGCCGATCTCGACCGAAGGCCGCTTCATGTCCGTGATCGTCGCTGAGGACAAGGCCAAGTCAAAAGCGATCGCGGAGGCCAAAGCCGCGGCTGAGACGAGTGAAGCCGCCGGATAATTGTCGGGCGCTCGTCTCGATTTGTTTCAGGCCTGATTGGACAGTGTCCGAATACACCCTACGCTGGGGAGACGCGCCAGTGTGTTGTCGCTGATGCGCAGCTACGTTGGAGACGCTCACCGATGCCGAAGATGAAGACCCACAAGGGCGCGGCCAAGCGATTTCGCATCACCCGAACCGGAAAAGTGATGCGCATGAAGGGCTACCGCGGCCACAACAAGCAAAAGAAGCACAAGCGCACCCTCCGCGCCCAGAACCGGATGCACGAAGTCAAGCGCCTGGGCGACCAGAAACGAGTCAAGCGACTGTTGCCCTACGGCTCTCCATAATCGGGATCAGAACAGGACCGGAACCATGCCACGAGTCAAAGGCGGCCCGCGCGAGCGTCGTCGACACAAGAAAGTCCTGAAGCAGACCAAGGGACATCATGGCGTACGGCACCGCCTGTATCGTCGCGCCTCCGAGTCTCGTCTGCACGCGTTGTCCTACGCCTACGCGCACCGGCGCGAGCGCAAGGGCGACATGCGTCGGCTCTGGATTCAGCGGATCAATGCGGCCGCTCGTCTGAACGGGACGACATACAGTCGGTTGATGCATGCGCTCAAGCAAGCGGAGATCGAGATCGATCGCAAGGTCCTGGCAGAAATGGCGTTGCACGACCCTGACGGCTTCAGCGCTGTGGTCGAGCGCGCGCAGGCTTCTTGAGCCACACTGCCGGAATTCTCAGGAAACGACAACGCCCGGCGTGGCTCATTCTTGAGCGGCCGGGCGTTGTGCTGTGTGTGCTGTGTAAGTAGTCGCTAGCTGGCAGTCTGAGGCGCCAGCGCCGGCGTTCCACCGATCTCTACGGTCAGTTCGCCATCGTCGCCTTCGGACAGTCGCTCCAGAAGCCAGTTCGCCGCGTCGTTCTCGCGCAGCCAGGGCAGAATCTCGGTCAGCGCGAAGAATTCGCGAAGATGTAGCGCGTTCTTGATCACGGCGAATTCAATCTGGCGGCTTCGCTCGGCCCACTCGGACGGGAGATCGACGTGGGCGTCGGCAAACGCCCGGGCCGCGATCCGAGCTTCTTCGACGTCGAGCCGTAGATACGCGCGCAGGCGACGCGCGGCAAGCTCGTGAGCGTCTGCCACCGAAGCGGCGCCTTCGCGTCGGGCCAGAGCGCGCATGACGCGGCGCAGCTCGACCGGCGGCAACGCGGTCGCGTCGTAGAGCGCAGCGGCCAGCTGCATGTGATCAGCGGCGTCATTCAGTCGGTGCGTCAGATCACCCAGATCGAAGGCGCTTCCATAGTTCTCAGACAGATTCGGATGCACGTAGGTCATGGCCTGTTCCTCCCGCGTCGTTGACTGTGAACCTAATTCTGGCACTCTCGTGGGGAGAGTGCCAACTCGCAGTGCGTACACTCAGCAGCGGGTCAGATAACCAAGTAACAGAGGCGATTGAGAAGTTCAGGAGTCCCGGAGTGTGGCGCCGAACTGGGACGCTAACCGACGGACGATGCCCCGGCGCGCCTTTTCGACATCACGGTCCGTCAGGGTCCGATCGGGGGAACGGTAGTACACACGGAAGGCCAGCGATTTCGAGCCTGCCGGGATTTGCTCGCCTGTGTAGATGTCAAACAACTCGACCGATTCCACCAGACCGTTACCAGCGATGGCTGACGACAGTTGGCCAGCCGTCGCCGATACATCGACGATGAGCGCCAGGTCCTCTACCGCGGCCGGATATACAGAGGGTGAAGGCACAACGGTCGAGTCCTGCAAGAGTAGAGCCAGTTCGGCGATAGACAGTTCCAGCGCGAAGACGTCTCCTTCGACCTCGAACTGTGTAGTCACGCTCGGCGAAAACTTGCCGAGCACACCGATCCGCTTGCCGCCGATGCTGATTTGCGCCGACTGACCGCTGACTAGCGCGGCGTCTCTGGCGTCCGCGGTCAGCTCAAATTCGACACCGAGTCCGGCTCCTAACTGCTCCATCAGTCCTTTGGCGTCGTAGAAATCCAACGGGCGTGACTGATCGCCATGAACCGACCCCGCAGATGCGCCGCCAAGCAAGGCGAGGATCATGCGCTCTTCCGTCGGTTGGCGACCCGGATTGGGCTTGAACGTTTTGCCCACTTCGTAGAGCGCGATTTCGGCGCGCGCTTCACGCTGATTCAGCGCGAACGTATGCAGGCCCCAGGGTCGCAAACTGGTGCGCATCCGATCTCGAGCTGTGTTCATCGGATTCTGGATCCGGACCGAGCTGAGAGCCCCAACAGAGTCAGACGCGGTTGCGGCAAGCTCCGGTTCGCCGACGGCGACGTAGGTGATGATTTCCCGCAAGCCCAGGCTGGAGAGGACATCGCGGATCCGCTCACCTAACTGTCGTTCCGGGTCGATATCCGGATCCGGCACGGCGCCTGGCAACGGCTCAGAAGGCAGGTTGTCGTATCCCAGGATGCGGCCAATCTCTTCCACGACATCATCCGCAACAGTGATGTCCGAGCGCCATGGCGGGCAGCTGACGGCATAGCGATTTGGCGGTAGCCAGCGGTTGGGAATGCCCAGTGCAGTGAGGATTCCGCGCACATCCTCGACGCTCGGCTGCAGAGCGAGAATCTGCTCGATTCGCCGCTGAGTCACGAGCACTTGCGGGATATGCGCCTTGCCCGGATATGCATCGATCAGGCCGGCGTCGGCGTTGCCTCCTGCGGTCTCGACAATTAATGCTGCGGCTCGGCGAGCTGCCAGTTCCGCCAACTCGGGGTTGAGCGATTTCTCGAAGCGTCGGCTGGCTTCCGTGCCGCTCTCCGTGTGGCGCGCGCGACTGCGGCGGATCGACGCCTCCTGGAAATTCGCTGTCTCGAGCAGAATCGTGGTAGTGGCGTCGGAAATCTCTGATTCCGCGCCGCCCATAATCCCGGCCAGGGCGATGGCCCGCTCGGCGTCCGCGATCACGAGGTCGTCGGTTTCCAGCTTCAGCTCCGAGCCATCCAGCAGCTCCAGCTGCTCATCGGGGTACGCGCGACGCACCACGATCCGCCCCCCGCGTAAAATCTCGAAGTCGAACGCATGGAGCGGCTGACCCCACTCGAGCATGACGTAGTTCGTGACATCGACGATGTTGTTGATCGGTCGCATCCCCGCCGCCGAGAGCGCGTCCTGCATCCACTGTGGGGATGCTTTCACCGTGACCCCGTCAATCACGATCGCGGTGTATCTCGGACATCCTTCCGCATCCCCGATCTCGACGCTGGTCCGCTGATCAACGGGCATCGCAGATTGCGGATAGCTTGCCGATGGTTCGCGCACCGAGCCGTTGACCAAGGCCGCGACCTCGCGGGCGATCCCCAGGATTGAGAAGTGATCCGGTCGATTCGGCGTGGGCTTGATATCGAGCGCCACATCGGCGAGCACATCGGACAACGGCGTCCCGAGGGCCGCATCGGTAGTCAGTTCGAGGATGCCTTCATGCTCATCCGACAGGCCGAGCTCTCGTTCGGAACAGATCATGCCGAGCGATGTCACGCCGCGAATCTTGCCCTTGCGCAGCTTGCGCGGCTGGCGGGTGCCGGGATCGATGAGTTGCGCGCCAATCTGAGCGAACGCGATGGTCTGCCCTTGCGCCAGGTTGGGAGCGCCGCAAACGACCTGCAATGGTTCGGCGGCGCCGAAATCTACGGTCGCCAGACGCAATCGGTCTGCGTTTGGATGCTGCTCGACGGCGGCGACTCTGCCGACGACGACATGTTCCCAGTTACCGCCACTGCGCTTGATCGATTCGACCTCTGCGCCGGCCATGCTGAGTCGATGCGCCAGCTCCTCAACCGACAGGTCCCAGTCAACGTACTCAGCAAGCCACTTCAGCGGGACATCCATCAGCCGCTCCCCATGAACCGCTCGAACTCGCGCAGGAACCGCACATCGTTGCGATAGAAATAGCGGATGTCGCGGACGCCGTAGCGCAGCATCGCCACACGCTCCACGCCCATGCCGAAGGCAAAGCCGGTGAACCGATCAGGGTCGAGCCCGGCGTTCTCGATGATCTCTGGATGAACCATCCCGCAACCCAGTATCTCCAGCCAATCACCTTGCCAGCGAACACCGAGTTCCGCTCCAGGTTCGACGAAGGGAAAGTAGTCGCAGCGGAATCGCGTCTCAATATCTCCACCGAAGACCCGACGCACAAACGCCTCGAGTGTGCCTTTGAGGTGCGCGAATGAGAGATCTTCGTCGATCACCAGGCCTTCGATCTGCGTCAACATCCACTCATGCGTCGCATCGGTCGCCTCATAGCGATAACAAGTCCCGGGCACGATCACGCGAATCGGTGGTTGCCGCCGCTCGAGATAGCGAATCTGCATCGGCGAGGTGTGAGTCCGGAGCAACTGACGAGGCCCACCGTTGCCGTCATCGGCAATCCACATGGTGTCCCACATGTCTCTGGCCGGGTGTCCCGCCGGAATGCGCAGACGGTCGAAGTTGTACTCTTCCAGCTCGATGTCGGGGCCTTCGACGACATCGAAGCCCATGTCGCGGAAGGTGCGTTCCATCATGCGTCGGGTCAACGTGACTGGGTGAAGCGAGCCCAGTGGCGGACGGCGTCCCGGCAGGGTGACGTCGAGCGCGGGACCGTCAGAGACCGCCGCCAATAGCTCAGCGCGTCTGGCGGCGATCGCATCTTCCAGGGCGACCTTCAGGCGGTTTGCCCCGGCGCCGATCAGCGGCCGTTGCTCAGCGGGCAGATCTCGCACTCCGCGCAGCACGGTGGTGAGCCGTCCTTTGCGCCCCAACCACTCGACGCGCCAGGATTCCAGCCCAACCTCGTCTTGCGTCTCGCCCAGCGAGCTTCGCGCTTCCGTCTCCAATGCATCAAGATCAACCACGGCGCCATTCCATGACACAACGCTCGAATGTGCATCATGTATCGTACCCGCCGCCTGTCGCGAACAGAACGAACCGAATCAGGCGGATAGTAAACTTGAGCTACCCCAGCCGTTACGACGGGCACGGCGCGACCCTGGAGCTTCGAACATGGCAGTCAAGAGCTACATCCTGATCGAAACAGACGTGGGCACGGCCAAGCAGGTGGCGCTCGCCCTGGGCGAGATGACCCAGAACGACGGCGAGATCAGGTCGGTCGAACTGGTCACCGGACCGTTCGACGTGATCTGTCTGGTTGAAGCGGACAATCTCGAACAGCTGGGGAGTTGCATCACCGACTCGATCCAGACCGTACCTGGGGTCAAACGCACGACCACCTGTCTGACCATCCAGGTGTGAGCTAGAACAGACCAACTTGATGTCCTCGCATCAGAACTCACTCATGCGCTCCACTGAACCACCCATCGACATGCTTCCTGTCGAGGACGCGGTGGAACGCATTCTCTCCTTTTGTCAGCAGCTCTCGCCTGAGACGCGCGCGATCGACGATGCTGTCGGTCAGGTGCTGGCGACTGACATCACGGCGCCGTTCGATATCCCACCGCACGACAACACGGCTATGGACGGCTACGCGGTGCAATCGGCCAGCACGACCGGAGCTTCAGAAGCGAATCCCGTGCGTCTGCGGGTGATCGGCGAGCTGGCGGCGGGCTATCTGTACGAGCAGTCGGTTGGACCCGGTGAGGCGGTACGGATCATGACCGGCGCGCCGATGCCCGACGGCGCAGACACGATCGTTCCCTTCGAAGAAACTGACGAAGAGGGGTTGCGCGCGCCGGGTCAGGCTCATGCGGTGATTGAGGATGTCGGCATCCTCAAGGCTGCCGGACCGGGCAATAACATCCGACGCCGTGGCGAGGATGTACGCCAAGGCCAGCAGGTCCTCGATGCAGGAACCGTTCTGCGAGGGCCAGAAGTGGCCGTCCTTGCTTCGTTGGGCGTTGCCGAGGTCCAGGTCATTCGCCGGCCGCAGGTGGCCATTCTGTCGACCGGCGATGAACTCCTCACACCGGGAGAGGCGCCCGCGCCTGGCAAGATTTACGACTCCAACTCCTATGGTTTGAGCGCGCTGGTCACGCAGTATGGCGGCCTGCCACGCCGCTTTGGCATCGCCCAGGACACGATCCCCGCGCTGACCGCCAAGATCAACGAAGCCCTGGCGTCTTGCGATCTGATCATTACGTCGGCCGGAGTCTCACGCGGCGACTTCGATGTCGTGAAGGAAGTGCTCGCGCGCGAAGGAGCGATCGATTTCTGGACCGTTCGGATGAAGCCGGGCAAACCGCTGGCCTTCGGAGAGTTTGCAGCGCCCAACGGACGCCGAGTGCCGCACATCGGGCTGCCAGGCAATCCGGTCTCTTCGTTGCTGGCCTTCGAGTTGTTTGGTCGACTCGCCATCTACCAGATGATGGGGCGTCAGCCGCAACCGCGACCCATCCTGCGAGCCATTGCGGACGACGACATCGTCAACACCGACTGGCGACGCGTGTATGCGCGCGCGACCCTGAACCAGGCTGATGACGGCCGTTGGCACGCGCGGCTGACCGGTCCGCAAGGTAGTGGCGTGCTGACGTCAATGGCGCTCGCCAATGGTTACGCTGTATGCCCAGAGGATCAGGAACGCATCCAGGCAGGCGAGGAATGCGACGTGATCATGGTCGACTGGGATCATCCACTCGACTGAACCATGGTCACTCACCGCATGGCAATCAAAGAAACGAGCGGAACATGACCATCCGAACCGCCATCCGTTCTGTCATCACGCCGGTCTATATCCGTGCCAGGCTCGCGCAGGAGAAAATCCAGTCCGGCGTCACCTGGTACCCACTGGACCCCAACTTCATCGCCAATCCCTACCCCACCTACAAGGAATTGCGTGAACGCGATCCGTACCATCCCAGCCCCCTGACCAAAGCGCTGGTCATCTCCCGCTATGAGGATGTGGACTCCGTGCTGCGCAACTACAAATCGTTCTCCAATCAGAGAGGCCCGGTCGGCACTCGCAATCGGCGAGGTATCGGCGGGCAGATTGAGAATGAACTGCAGCCCTCGATGCTCTCGCTCGATCCGCCTGACCACACCCGCCTGCGCGGACTGGTCAGCCGAGCATTCACGCCGCGCCAGGTCGCCAAGATGGAGGACCACATCCGCAAGACGGCGCACGCCCTGCTCGATGAGGTGGAGGGAGAGAGCGAGTTCGATCTGATGTCGAATCTGGCGGCGCTGTTGCCGACGGTGGTGATTGCCGAAATGATCGGTGTGCCAACGAAAGATCGACAACAATTCAAAGCCTGGTCCGACCGTTTCGCTCGCGTCCTGGAACCAAATCTGATTGAGACGGAGCTGGGCGACGTGTTCGCGGCGGCGCAGCTGTTCGACAGCTATTTCAAAGGCATCGTCGCCGAGCACCGCGAGCAGCCACAGGACGACCTCGTCTCACGACTGATCGAGGCGGAAGAAGAGGGCGATCGCCTCACTGAAGATGAGATGATCGTCACGCTTCGCCTGCTACTCGTGGCTGGCAACGAGACCACGACGAACCTGATCGGCAACGGACTCAAGGCGCTGCTGGAACATCCGGAGCAGCTACAGCTACTGCGTGAGCAGCCGGAGTTGATCGACAACGCGATTGAAGAACTGCTGCGCTATGACTCACCGGTGCAAGTCGACGGTCGGACTGCGCTGGGTGAGTTTGCTATCGACCGTCATACGCTCAAGCCGGGACGCCCAGTGTCATTACTGATCGGCGGGGCCAACCGTGATCCAGAACAGTTCAGCGATCCGGAAACGCTGGACGTAACCCGAGAAGACGCCGGCAACATCTCGTTCGGTCGGGGGATTCACCACTGCCTCGGCGCGCCGCTGGCGCGACTCGAAGGCAAAATCGCATTTGAAGCCCTGCTTGAGCGTTTCGATCAGATCAGATTCGGAACCAGAACCCCTGAGTACAAACCCAACATCGTGCTCAGAGGCCTGAAGCATCTCGACATCCGTGTCGAGCGAACCAACGCCAGGACTGTTGGCGCGCCCAGCGCCGAGGTCGCAGCTGACTGATCGAGGAGGTCGACCATGGCGCAGAACGGAGCGCTCTGGAATCCGCTCGAGCCGTCGTTCGTCGCTGATCCCTACCCGGCCTATCGAGCGCTCCGCGAAACAGATCCCTATCACCTCAGCGAGGTCACTGGCGAATTCGTCATTTCCCGATATGAAGACGTAGACGAGATTCTGCGAGACTGGCGCCGATTCTCAAACGAGCGTGGGGCCGACCGCATACAGACCCCTGAAACCGACACGTCAATCCTCCAACGCGATCCTCCCGATCACACCCGCTTGCGAGGGTTGGTCAGCCGCGCCTTCACGCCTCGTCGCATCGCCACTATGGAAGAGCACATCCGGGAGACCGCTCACGCGCTTCTGGACGAAGTCGCCGACCATGACGAATTCGACCTGATGTCGAACCTCGCGGCGCTACTGCCGACGGTGGTGATCGCGGAGATGATTGGCATTCCCACAGCGGACCGGGAGAACTTCAAAGCCTGGTCTGACGCCTTCATTCGGATCGGCGACCGCACCTCAAGCGCGGAAGAAGTGGAACAGGGGCTGGCAGCGGCGCGAACGCTGTATGAGTACTTCGCCGAGCAGGTAGAACGTCGTCGGAATGAACCTGCAGACGATCTGGTTACGCGCCTGATTTCGGCCAGAGACGAAGAGGACCAGCTGACCGAGCACGAGATGATCTCGACGCTCACCCTGCTCTTGCTCGCCGGGAACGAAACCACAACCAATCTGATCGGCAACGGCCTCAAGGCGTTGCTGGAACATCCTGAGCAACTGCAAACGCTACGTGAGCATCCCGAGCTGATGAGCAATGCGATTGAGGAACTGCTGAGATATGACTCGCCGGTCCAGCTGGATCCCCGTCTCACGACCGAAGAGGTCGTGCTCGGCGGCAAGTCAATCGGTCCTAGTCAACAGGTCACCCTGGTGATTGGCGGCGCCAACCGTGACCCGGAGCAGTTCAGCGATCCCGAAACGTTGGACATCACTCGCGAAGACGCGGGAAACATCTCATTCGGGAGAGGGCTGCATTTCTGCCTGGGCGCGCCGCTGGCCCGGCTGGAAGGCAAAATCGCGTTCGAGTGCCTGTTTGAGCGCTTCGACCAGATCGAGTTTGGGACGCGCGCTCCGGAGTACCGACCAAATCTGGCCCTGCGAGGCCTCAAACATTTCGACATCGTCGTCCACAGACGAGCCAACTAGAACATCGTGACAAAGTCGGCGAACTCGCCGGTCGCGTTCCCCCACTCGACCTCCACCCCTCTGACGAGCGCATGCGGAGGTCCCAGCTTCAATTCCTCAAGGAACGCTTCCAGAGAAGCGCGACGCCCCTCCGCGACGACTTCGACCGTGGAACCATCCGGCAGATTGCGCACTGTTCCCATAATTCCACCGATTCGAGCAGCCGTGGTTTCGGCGAACATTCGGTAGCCGACCATCTGTACGCGTCCGCGAGCGCGAACCGTCATGCGCGCCATCAGGCTGCGCCGATCACCGCTTCGATCGCCTCGCTGACGATATCGGCAGGCACATCGTCTCGGACGACCGGATTGCCAACACTCTCGAGCAGTACCCAGCGCTGTTTGCCGCCAACGACCTTCTTGTCCCGTGACATGGCCTCAACGATGTCGGCGCGATCCAGGCCGGGCGGGCCGTTCGTGGGCAGTCCGAATCGCTCGATCAGGCGACGATGCCTGGCCACCAGGGCTTCATCGATTAGGCCAAGCGAGCATCCCATCTCGGCGACGGCGATCATCCCCATTGCCACCGCTTCTCCATGCAGCACGGCGCTATAGCCAGTCACCGACTCGATCGCGTGGCCCAGCGTGTGACCATAATTCAGGATCGCGCGGATGTCAGACTCGCGTTCGTCGGCGGAGACGACCGCGGCCTTGATTGCCTGATTCCGCGTGATGACGTCGACCAGCAACTGCCGACGATCTTGGTCATGCGCCCCAGCCGCAGGATCCAGGAGCGACTCGGCGGATTCATCCAATAGCTCGAGCATCTGTTCATCGCGGATGAAGCCGTGCTTGATCACTTCGGCGAACCCTGAGCGCAGTTCTCGCGGAGGAAGCGTTGCGAGCGTCGCGGCGTCAGCCAACACTGCGCGTGGTTGATAGAAGGCGCCGACCAGGTTCTTGCCCGAGGGCAAGTCAATGGCGACCTTGCCGCCGATGGCGGCGTCAACCATGCCCAAGACGGTCGTCGGCGCGTGCACCAATGGCATACCGCGCAGATATGTCGCCGCGACAGTGCCAGCCAGGTCTGTCGTGACGCCTCCACCGAGCGCAAAGATGATGTCTCGCCGCTCTGCCCGGTGCGACGACAACCAACCGTACAACGCCTCGAGTGAAGACAGCGACTTGCTCGCCTCGCCCGACGGCACGGCGTACGGCATGACTAAGCGTCCGCCGGCCTGTAGCGACTGCAGCGCAGTCGAGCCATGGGATTCGATGATGGCCTGGTCAGCGATCAGGAACACCCGACCGCGTAGCCCCAGCCGATCGAGGATGTCGCTGCAATGCTCCAGTAATCCCCAGGAGCAGTACACGGGGTAACGCGCCGACCCCGCCTCCACCACGCATCCGACATCGGGACCGAAATCAGCCATTGCGGGTGGATCGATTCCCGGACCGTTGCGCATTTCCTGCAAGCGCGCGTCAGAACAGAGGGCTGCCGCAGCGCGTCGCTGCACCGCACTGACGATTTCGTCAACCGCTTCACTGATCTCAATCTCATCGGTGTGCACAGTCAGGTCGGAGAGGGCGTAAAACGGCTGGCGTGCGGCTTTGAGCGTCTCCACTCGGCGGCGGGGATCGGCGCCGGCCAACATCGGCCGCACTTCAGTCGCGCCCTGTTCTGTCTCGGCATAGCGAGCAAGGATGCTCGCCGAACGGGCCTCCAGGGTGACCACGAATCCACCATCAGCGAGCAGTGAACGATTGTCCGCATTGAGCCAAACGCCCCCACCGGTCGCAACCACGACGCCATGTCGCGCTGCAGCGTCGCGCACCGCCTGCTGTTCACGCGCACGGAAACCGCTTTCGCCTTCTGACTCGAAAATCTGTGCAATGGTGCGTCCTGCAGTGCGCTCGATCTCAACATCCAGATCAATCGAGGTCCAACCGAGCTGATGCGCAATGAACGGAGCCAACACCGACTTCCCGGTGGCGCTGAATCCAATCAGCACGACACGCTTGAGACCATCAGGTACGGTCATCGCCACTCCCCACGCGGGATGGCGGTCTGCAGAAATGAATTCATGTTTCGTCGCGTCTCCGAAAGCGAATCGCCACCGAACTTCTCCAGCAGCGCGTCGGCCAGGACGAGCGCCAGCATCGCCTCGACGATCACGCCCGCGGCAGGCACGACACAGACGTCTGAGCGCTCGTAGTGCGCTTCCACCCGCTCACCGGTCGTCAAATCGGCGGAAGGCAGCGGGTGCGCCAGTGTGGCGATCGGCTTGACGGCGACACGCACGACGAGATCCTCGCCATTGGAGATCCCGCCTTCAATACCGCCCGCGTGGTTCGTCTGGCGACGCCAGGGACGGTCACCCCAGGCGTCCTGAGGCAAAACCACATCGTGGTAGCTGCGTCCGGTCAGCGCGGCGCCAGTAAAACCGTCACCGATTTCCACACCCTTGAATGCGTTCATGGAAAGAATGGCCTGACCGATTCGCCCGCTCAGTTTGCGATCCCACTGCACGTGTGAACCGAGACCGAATGGCGCCCCTGTGACTCGCGCCTCGAGCGTCCCACCCAGTGTGTCGCCATCGCGCTTCGCCTGATTGATCTCATCGATCATTGCTTGCCCAACGCTGTCATTGGCACAGCGAACGGGCGATGCCTCTACGACGTTCCAGTCAACCGGGGTCGTCCGTTCAATGGCGACCTTGCCAATCTGAACGACGTGGCTATGAAACGCACAACCCAGTTCTTCGCACAGTCGGCGAGCCACAGCGCCCGCGCCGACGCGCGCAGCGCTTTCTCGAGCCGAGGCGCGCTCCAGCGAATCTCGCACATCCTCGTAGCCGTACTTGAGGGACGCGGACAGATCAGCGTGACCAGGTCGCACGCGCGTCACCTGGGTCGGCGGCGGTTCAACCGCCTCGAGCGACATCGTCTCTCGCCAGGCTCGCTTGTCCGGGCCGAGACCTTTGTCAAAGTCGCGATTTTCGATCCACAACGCAACCGGACTACCGATCGTCCGCCCCTGCCTCACTCCTCCGCGGATATGGGCATAGTCGGTCTCGATCTTCATCCGCCCGCCACGACCGTAACCCTTCTGTCGACGCGCCAGTTGTTGGCGGATCTGTTCCTCTGACAGCGGCAGCCCTGACGGCACGCCATCAATGATCACTGTGAGACCCGGACCGTGTGATTCACCCGCCGTGAGCCAACGAAACCTGCCCATTAGTCGGTCCTCTGTTGCGACTCGGTCGTATCGGTCACGATATCCACGAACGGGTCCTCGGGCAGCACGATGGGACGCGGTTCGCCATTTGGCGCGCGATCAGCGATCGTCTCGAACTCTCTGGCCAGCACCGCTGGGGGAAGGTTCCAGTCCAGGCTCATTGCTGAAGCTCGGTCAGCCTGAACGGATAGAATCGGCAACGCTTCAGCCACCCCGTCCGCATCCCGGAACGTCGTGTAGACGTCGACGCGTACGTGATTCGGTCGGAAATTGGGTACGTCGTAGAAGATCATCTCGACCAGACGCAAGGCTGTCGCATAAGCGGTATCCAGCGAAGAGGCGATCTGCTCGCGTTTGCCGTCAATGGCGCCGAACTCAGGATCGGCAGATGTACTCACTCTGACATGCCGGGCCGATGCGCCGACCAGATCGAGACCCTGCACGCCGGCCCATACCGCCGCGCTGACATCTTTGGGTGGACGCTGGGTGCGCCAGTGCTCCAGTTCCTGATCCAGAATCCCGCGAATCGCTTCCATATCGTTCTCTGCGACGAGCTGACGCCAGAAGCGGTGTGTCCGCGCCTCCTTGAAGAGCAACAGTCCCACCCCCGCGAACAGCGCCGCAATCAAGGCAAAGCCGATCGTGACGCCTTCACTCATGAGCTGCCGCCCAACATCGCCGAGCTTGCCGCCCCCAGCATCACCTCGACTGGCGCCTCACGTTCCGTCCAGAGTTCGAACGCGGCCGCCCCCTGGTAGACGAGCATCGGCAAGCCGCCGATTGAGCGTCGCCCCGACGCCCTGGCCGCTTTGACCAGCGGCGTCTCCAGCGGATTGGCGATCAGGTCGGCAACTAACGAGGCCTCGCCAAGCAATGTGGGATCGAAAGGCAGTTGACCATCCGTCTCGCTACCGCTGAGTCCCACGGAAGTACATTGCACAACCAGGTCGGCAGCGACCAGGGCTTCGACGACATCCGCCTCATCAGCGCCCAGCGAACGCAGTTTCACCCCAGCCGAGGCCGAAGCCAAATCGTGTCGCAGTCGACCGGCGCGGATGGCGGTGCGGTTGATGATGGTCAGGGCGTCAACGCCTCGCCAGATCAACGCCCAGGCGACTGCCCGCGCCGCGCCACCAGCGCCCCACAAGACTGCACGCGAACCAGCCGGATCGAACCCAGCTTCCGAGAGTGAACGTTGAAAGCCGGTCACATCGGTGTTGTAGCCCTGCAGATGTCCGTCGTTATTGACGATGGTATTGATTGCGCCGACAAACCGAGCTGTCTGGTGCAATCCATCCATGTGCCGCAGCGCCGCCTCCTTGTAGGGGATGGTGACGTTGGCGCCCAGGGCGTCGCTTCGTCGGAGATCGTCGATGAAGCCGGCTAATTCCGTCGGCTGAAGATCCCATGCCTCGTATTGCGCGTCGACCCCGACCGCGTCGAAACCCGCCTGTTGGAAGCGGGGCGAGATACTGTGCGCCACGGGATGACCAATCACGCCGACCCGTAATGTCACTCTGCGCCTCCGCGGTATCGCTCGACGTTGGCCTGGTGCTCTTCGTAGGTGACCGCAAATTCGTGCGTGCCATCGCCGCGGGCGACAAAAAAGAGATAGGGCACACGGGCTGGATTGGCGGCAGCCTCGATCGAAGCCAAGCCGGGTGAGGCAATGGGCGTCGGCGGCAGTCCGGACACGAGATACGTGTTGAACGCGGATTCAGTGGCGAGATCCGCTGCGGTCAGTTCCCGCTTCCACCACTCGCCGTGATTGCCGACCGCGTACTGCACCGTGGAGTCCATCTGTAGCGGCATACCGGCATCGAGCCGATTCCAGATCACTGCGGAAACCAGCGAGCGCTCGGAATCCTCAACCACTTCCCGCTCAATGATTGAGGCAATCGTCAGGATCTCATGCAACGTTCGCCCCGATGCGTCGATCTGTTCTTGCAACAGCGGATTTAGCGAGTCACCGAGCCGAAGCAGCATGAGATGAAGCGCGTCCTCTGCCGTCGCCCCGAGCGGAAACGAATAGGCGCTGGGGAAGAGGTAGCCCTCGAGCGACGCGCCAGCGGGCCGCTGGGCTGCCAATGGCCCGACCGTGCTGGACTCAGCGTCGGCTTCCAGGGCCACTACGAAGTCTGCATATTCGATGACACCCGCTTGCACGAGACGCTCCGTTACCTGCTCGACCCTGAGCCCCTCGGGAATCACGACCCGCAGCGGCGATATCTCTCCAAAGTGTATGCGCCACAGGATTTCGTACGTGGTCAATCCTGCTTCAAAGGAGTATGAACCAGGCTCCAGGCTTCCTTCCCAACCGAGCAGCAAGGCCAGCAACTCGAATCGGGTATGCGATCCGATTGCCTCGCTGATCAATAGCCGTCGTCCGATCACCGCAGCAGAATCGCCTTCGACGATAGACACTGACGACGGCCCATATGTAGCGCTCGCCCGTGAAAGCTGAAGCGTTGCCGGCAGCTGCCGGTCGGGCGTTCGAGAGACCACCACCGCGGCTGAGGCAACGCAAACCACTGTGATGACCGCCAACGTCAGCGTGACGCTGGTACGCCAGGAAGCCTTGAACATCAGGCGTCCCGATCCGCAAGTTCGCGAGCCCGCTGGCCATCGCGTGAATCGAGCCAGCGCTGCAGTATCCGTGCAGCGGCAGCGGCATGCGCGCGTTCCCGTTCACGACGTTGGCGCTGGATACTCCTTCTGCCCTGGGCGCGGAGCTTGCCTCCAGGTCCCGTGTCTCGCCTGCTTCGCAACCGGTCATGAGTGACAGCGTCACTCGAAAATCGCTCGTCCTGCGCGATGCAGGGCGCGCCGAGTGACGCGGCGAGCGCCTCTCCGAACTGACGGAAGGAGGTTGCCTGCGGGTCTTCCTGACCATCCGCTCGGAGCGGTACGCCGATAATCAATTCGGAGACGGTTTCGTCTCGCAACATCTCGCGTAGCGCCTCAACGATTGCGCCATCACCAGCGCGACGATCGAGCGTTCCCACTGGCAATGCGAGCGAGGATCCGCTCGCAGCGCGAGCTACGCCAACCCAGCGCTCTCCCGGGTCG
>RKRS01000235.1 GCA_007571275.1 Dehalococcoidia bacterium | reverse complement strand
AGCAGCTTGGTTCCCGCTGCGCGCTCCATCCCGACTGCGCGGAACCAGTCGGCGCCGTACTCGAACATGTCGGGCAGGTTGGAGAGTGTCTCAACGTTGTTGATGACGGTTGGTCGCCCCCAGAGTCCTTGCTCGGTCGGGAACGGGGGCCTCAGTCTTGGTACGGCGCGCTGGCCTTCGATGGACTCAAGGATGACTGACTCATCGCCACAGACGTACCCGCCGGCGCCGCGGCGTATCTCAATCGTCAGGCCATCGAGCAGTCCGGCGCTTCGCGCCGTCTGTAAGGCCGCCGCCATCGATCGGGCGGAACGGTGAGCCATGCCGTTGATGTAGAGGAATGCATGGGTTGCGCCGATTGCATGGCAGCAGATGCGAATGCCTTCGAGCAGACGCTGCGGGTCGCGCTCCATCATCACGCGGTCTTTGAAGATGCCGGGCTCGCCTTCCTCGGCATTGATCACCAGTAGCGGCTGACCGTTTCGCGGAGCAGCGTCGATCACCCCGCGCCATTTGAGATGCACCGGGAAGTATGCGCCCCCGCGTCCCAGCAGGGTGGTCGATTCGACCACATCCACCACCTCCGACGGCGACATTGCCGCCGCCGCTCGCCAACCTCGCCAGTCCGGCGTGGCGCCCGTTCGAATCGACGTCAGACGACTCAGGCCGCCATCCACCTGCGCTCGCGCGTCCGACCAGTTCTCCTCGCCGACCAGCTCCTCAACATGCCCAACGCCGGACACGGAGACTGGCCCGGTCTCGGCCGCGGCGCAGAGGAACATGCACTCATGCGCTTCGCCATCGATGTCCGATGCGCCTGAGGCGATCTGACACGGCAGTCCGCGGCAGACGCGCACTGAGTCATTCGTCAGCGGCGACCAACGGAACTCGGTGTAGCTGGTCGCGACGGCGAACAGTTCGGCTCTGGGCATATGCACCCAACGGGCAACCGCTTCGAGCGCTGCATGATCGAGGTAGCCATACACCTCGTCGACAACGTGCAGAGCTGGCAACACCTGCGTCCGCTCACGCGGCAGCGCCGCCAGCTCGTGCTGCAGTTGGCCAAGTTGCGTGTCGGTCGACGTCTCTGTCACCACCGCCAACTGTCCTTTCCGCCCTGTGCTGCCAGGTTCCGCCGCGCGGGAGACGTGCTGGATACCATTCTAGATACCACTCCCATCGGTGCATTGAGAAGGGCGACCGTCGATGTCCGACGAACGTGATCTCCCACGCTCCTACGTCGAGGCGCATCTGCAGGCGCGTCCGACCAATCGCTATGGGCCATCATTCACGTTCCTCGGCGTGCCACAGGCCAGCTTGCGCGAACCGGACAGTTTGACGGATGCGCGCGCCGTGATTCTGGGCGCCCCCTTTGATGCGGGTACCAGCTACCGACCGGGCGCCCGCTTTGGCCCGCGAGCGATCCGCGCGGCCGACTACATCTCGCACTCCGGATACCGACCACATCTGGGTTTGGGCGTCGACCCGCTGGGCGAGTTGGGCGTTGTTGATGTCGGTGATGTGAATATGCCCCAACTGGACAGCGAAGGCGGGCTGCGACGGCTGATGGAAGCCTGTCGTCAGGTGTCCGCCGCTGGCGCCATGCCGGTCGTACTCGGCGGCGACCACACGATCACTTACGCCACGGCGCAGGGCGTGGCCAAGCACCATGGATTCGGTCGCGTCGCGCTCATCCATTTCGACGCGCACGCCGATACCGGCGACTCCGAAGGCGGACTCTGGGGTCACGGCACGCCGATGCGTCGGCTGATCCTGAGCGGCGCGATCCGCGGCGATCGGTTCCTGCAGATTGGGCTGCGGGGCTACTGGCCCGATCCGCCGATCCTCGAGTGGATGGCTGAGCAGCGGATGCGCTGGTATGAGATGACAGAAGTGGTCGAGCGAGGACTGGACGCATGTCTGAGCGAGGCGTTGGAGCGGGCGTCGGACGACTGCGACGGCGTCTTCCTCTCTGTCGATGTCGATGTGGTCGATCCGGGCATGGCGCCAGGCACCGGCACCCCTGAGTCGGGCGGTCTGACCTCGCGTCAGCTGCTGGACGCGGTGCGGCGCATCGGGATGGAGAGCAATCTGTTGGGCATGGACGTGGTCGAGGTCGCGCCGCCCTACGACCAGTCCGACGTGACGGCGCTGCTGGGCAATCGCGTGGTGCTGGAGACGCTGTCGGGCGTGACGGTCCGTCGCAACGCGGCGCAGCGGTAGGCGCAGGTATGGCGGGCAGCTACCCTGAGCGCATGACATCCGATCACAGCCGCATGAAATTCGGCGTCCTGCAGTTCTTCAGTTGGCCCGGCCGACGCGTGCCGCTGCCAACGGTCTACGAACGCGCGCTCAGCCGCATCGACATCATGGACGAGTCGGGCTACGACTGCGTCTGGCTGGCCGAGCATCATTTCTCGACCTATTCCGTCTGCCCCTCTGTGCATCTGATGGGGATGCATGTCGCGGGCCGCACCCGCAACCTGCGCATTGGCACCGCCGTCACCCTGGCGTCGTTCTATCACCCGCTGCGAATTGCCGAGGAAGTGGCGCTGCTCGACATTCTCTCTGGCGGGCGGGTGAACTGGGGCGCGGGCCGCGGCTTCGACCGCACGGAATTCCGCGCCTTCGGGGTTGATTTCGAAGAGTCCTACCCACGCTTTCGCGAGTCGGTCCAGGTCGTGCTGGAGGCTTGGAAACAGGAACGGATCACCTGGCACGGCGACTATTACAACTTCGACGAGATCGAAGTCCTGCCCAAGCCCCATCAGCAGCCAACGCCACCGTTCTGGGTCGCCGCCGGCAGCCCCGATGCGATCGATTGGGCGGCTCGCCAGGGCTACGACGTGCTCATGGACCCGCATGGCACGCATCCGGAGATGGCCGAGAAGCGACGCCGCTATCTGCAAGGTCTGGAGGACGCCGGCCACTCGAGCGAGCGTCGGGTGATCCCGACGGCGCGGTTGATCGCGGTCGCTGAGACCGATGCCGAGGCCGAGCAGATCGCCCGCAACGGCGCCCAGTGGACGATCGGTTCGTACGCCAATGACAAGGTCAGCGGCAACGCGAATCCGACGCGACTGTTGGCCGAGGAGGAGCGAATCGAGCGCTACGTCAACCAGGTCGTGATTCACGGCAGCGCGGCGAAAGTGATCGATCAGATCGAGGCGCTCCGCGAGACGAATCGGCTTGACTATCTGATCGCTTCGCCGTTCTCGCACGATTCCTTCATCCGTTTCACGCGCGATGTCATGCCGCATTTCCAGTAGCCGGTAGGAAGTTGGGTACCCATGACTTACGAGTTCATCACGGTGGAGCGCACTGGCGCGCAGGACGGCACGATCTGGCTGGAGCTGAATCGGCCGGAGAAACTCAACGCGCTGACCTTCCCGCTGCTCGCCGAGATGTATGACGTATTCACCAGGATTCGCATGGATCGCAGCGCGCGTGTGCTCGTGATCACCGGCAAGGGCCGCGGCTTCTGCGCGGGGATGGACGCCGGCGGCGCCGGTCGCGGTGGCGAGGAGTTCTGGGCGGAGAATCCCGATCCGTTGCTCGGCTCGCCCGCGCCGGATGGATATCCTGACAACGAAGGCGAACGACTCAACTTCCGCTACGAGACCAAGACCTTCGCGGAGTTGCGACGACTCGACATTCCGGTGCTCGCAGGCATTAATGGCGCCTGCGTCGGCGCCGGCTTCGACCTGGCCTGTCTGTGCGATTTGGCCGTCGCCTCGACCAATGCGCGCTATCAGGTGGCCTACGTCAAGCGGGGACTCTACGCCGACCTGGGCGGGTTCTGGGCGATCCCCAAGATCATCGGCTGGCGCAAGGCGATGGAGATGATGTTCACCGGCCGCTTCATGAGCGCTGAAGAAGGCCATGAAGCAGGAGTCAGCAACTACCTCGTCGACCCCGACGATTTCCAGCAACGGCTGCGCGAGTTCGCGCAGGAGATCGAACACGGCCCGCCGATCGGTCAGAAGGTCGGCAAGTTGATGGCCTATCGCACCGCTACGCTCGACTATGAGTCAGCGCTGGAACTCTCCGGCGGCGTGCTGCCATTGGTCACGGGTTCGTTCGATCGCATCGAGGGCGGTATGTCCTTCCGCGAGCGCCGCGAACCCAAGTTCAGCGGCTTCTAACACCTCCCGCAGGTACACAAGCACTTCCCCAGAGGAGGAGATGCCCCGACGGGTACACAACACCTCCCCCTTTGGGGGAGGCGCCCCGAAGGGGTGGAGGGGGCTGGTCCATGTGCCGTTCAATCAAGCGTCTGCGTCAACCGGTTGGCGTCGAGCCTGGCGCGGCCGAGATTGAACAGGCCGCGCGACAGTTCGTGCGCAAAATTTCCGGCATCCAGCATCCTTCAAGCCGTACGGAAGAGGCGTTCCAGCGCGCGGTCGACGAGATCAGCACGGTTGCCGCACAACTGCTCCGGGACTTGCCTCCGCTCCAGCAACCGAGAGTGCCCCAGTCCGCCTCGCGGCCTGAGCCGCCGCCATCTTGATTTTCACTCTCCCGCTGAGGGGAAGCCCCCTTCAGTCGCTTCGCGACAGCTTCCCCCAGAAGGGGAAGCGAGGAATCTCCCCCTTCCAGAGGGAGCTGACGTAGGCTGAGGGGGTCCGCCCCAGTCAGCGGGAGCGGGAAGTAGGAGATCACGACATGACCAGCTTCCAACTGTCTGAAGCCGACCGCATGGTGCAGCAGACCGCGCACGCCTTCGCCCAACACGAGGTGCGACCAGTCGCCATGGAGTACGACGAGCGCGACGAATACGCTTGGGACGTCGCGGCGAAAGCGGCCGAGATCGGGCTGACCGGCGTGCCCTTGGGCGGACGCTCGGCCGTGCCTGGGATCACCGCGATGATCACCGCCGAGGAGCTGAGCTGGGGCTGCGCCGGGATCGCGTTGGGGACTCAGGTCTCAGGCCTCGCCGCGACCGCGATCTCGGTGATCGGCACAGAGGAACAGAACGCGCGCTGGCTGCCCGAGTGCACTTCTGAGGACGGTAAGCTGCGGCTCGGCGCGCTCGCCCTGACCGAGCCCGACGCCGGCTCCGACGCCGGCATGATCAAGGCCCGCGCCGTGCGTGACGGCGACGAATATGTGATTAACGGTACCAAGCGCTTCATCACCGGCGGCGGCATTGCCGACCTCACTGTCGTCTTCGCTCGCGAGTCCGACTCTGAGGGCTGGCGCGACGTCTCCGCCTTCGTGGTGCCTAACGACGCGGCCGGCTTCAGCCAGATCAAGAAATGGGACAAGATGGGCATCCGCGCCTCGCACACGGCGGATCTGGCCTTCGACGACGTGCGCATCCCGCTGGAGAATCGTCTGGGCGACCCGGATCCAGACTTCCGTTCAGGTGGGCGCGGCGCATTGGGCACGCTGGCCGCGACGCGACCGTGGATCGGCGCGTTTGCGGTTGGACTGGCCCGGGCCTCGTTTGAGTACGCGGCGGATTATGCGCGCGAGCGCAAAACGATGCGACGTCCGTTGATCGAGCATCAGGGCGTCGGCTTCATGCTGGCCGATATGGATATCGCCATCGACGCCGCTCGACTGTTGACCTGGCGAGCCGGGGAGATGGCTGCGTCGAATCAGCCGTTCGAGTTGGAGGAGGCGTCGAAGGCGAAGACGTTTGCCTCAGACATGGCGATGAAAGTCACGACGGACGCGGTCCAGGTCTGCGGCGGGGTCGGCTTCATGCGCGAGCTACCACTGGAGAAGTGGATGCGCGACGCGAAAATCTTCCAGATATTCGAAGGCGCCAACCAGATTCAGCGCATGGTCATCGCGCGGAACATCCAGGGTCGCTACTTC
>RKRS01000229.1 GCA_007571275.1 Dehalococcoidia bacterium | reverse complement strand
ATGGCCAGTGTTTCCGTTCAATATCGTTGAAATAAACATGACTTATCCGGGCGCCAATCCGGAAGAGGTTGAGGAATACATCAACCTCAAGATCGAAGACGAGGTGCGCGGCCTCGAAGATGTGAAGTCTGTGCGTTCGATCGCGGCGCCCGGCATGGCGTCGGTACTGGTGGAAATGAGAAGCGGTACCGATATGAAAAAGGCTATGGACGACGTGGAATCCGCGGTTGCGCGCGTTCGAACCTTTCCCGTCGAGGCAGAGCGCCCGCAATTCAGCGAGATGACCAATAGGATGAGCGCGGTGCGAGTCCTGCTGCACGGCGAAATTAGCGATCTTTCGCTTAAGGCGCTTGCCTTTCAGATTGAAGACGGCCTCAAGGACTTGCCTGAAGTTTCGCTCGTTGCAACGAGCGGCGCGCGGGACTACGAAATCTCCATCGAAGTCGCGCTGCATCGATTGCGCGCGCTCGGCTTGAGTCTTGACGATATTGCCGATCGGGTGCGCAAAAGTTCGCTCGACCTGTCCGCAGGCAGCATAGACACCAGCCAGTCGCAAGTTCGAGTGCGCACGCTCGGCCAGCGGTACTCGCAGCAGGAGTTCGAGGACATCGTGTTGCTCGCCCGAAGCGACGGAACCTTGGTTCGCCTCGGGGATGTAGCCGAGGTGCGCGATGCCTTCGAGGAGAGCGCCCTGCTGCTGCGCTATCAGGGAAAGCCAGCGATATTCGTCGAAGTTTTTCGTGCTGAAAGCGAGCGAATCGCGGATGTTGCGCACGCGGTTCTCGAACATCTTGCAACTGAGGTCGAGCCCTCGCTTCCCGAAGGCGTAAGCCTCGAGGTGTGGAACGACGAATCGCTGCAGTACTCGGAGCGCGCCGCGCTGCTCGTCAAAAACGGCGCCCTTGGGCTCATGTTGGTGTTCGTCGCTCTGGCGCTTTTCCTGGAAATCCGGCTCGCGCTTTGGGTTGTCGCCGGCTTGGGAACAGTCTTCGCCGGCGCCTTCGCGGTGATGTTGTTGTTCGATTTATCGGTGAGCACCATCTCATTGTTTGTGTTGGTGCTCGCCCTGGGCATCATCGTGGATGACGCGGTGGTGGTTTCCGAACATATCTACGCGGAACGCCAGCGCGGGACGACTAGGCTCGCAGCCGCCATTCGAGGCGCCCGCCGCATCAAACTGCCATTAACCTTCGCGGTGCTTACTTCGATGGCGGCCTTTATGCCCCTCCTCTATATCCCTGGAGGCATAGGCGACATTTGGCGGCCCTTGCCGATTATCGTCATCGGCATGCTTTTGATATCGCTTGTTGAGTCGCTGTTCATACTGCCAAGCCACCTGGCGCATCTGCCGGGCCCGGAATGGCAACCGACAAATGCGATAGATCGATTTCTTGCGCGCGTTCGCGGGGGCGTTAACGATCTGCTCGCGCGCGGCGTAGTGCTCGTCGACCATCACGTCCGACGTCGCGTAGACCTTCGTCGCCGGTACACCATGCTGGTCGAGCAGCTGCTGTACCTGCTCCAGCGTCAGCGTGCCGACCCATTCGCCCACGATCTCGTGGATCGCCTCGTAGTTGCGGCGACGGTTACGGTGAACCTCGAAACGTGGATCGCTCAGCAGGTCGGGACGCTGCATCGCCTGGGTCAGGCGAACGAAGGTGCCTTGCGTGGTGGCGTTGATGATCAGGTGGTGGCCGTCGGCGGTTGCGAACTGTTCAGCCGGGACGACGCCAGGCCAGTAGTTACCGCTGCGTTCGCGATTCTGGCCGGTCCGGAAGTACTGCGACGCGTGTGTGCCCGATTGTTTCCAGATCGCCTCGTAGAGCGCTACGTCGACATCTTGCCCGAGGCCGCCGTTGATATCGCGGGCGCGGAGCGCCATCAGCGTCCCCATCGCCGCGAACACGCCCGCGCTGTAGTCGGCGACCATATATCCAGGCCGCACCGGCGGTTGGTCCGGCATGCCGGTCGTGTACGTCATTCCCGCGAAGCCCAGCGCGACGCGGTCGAAGCCCGCCTTCTCGCGGTAGGGACCGGTTTGCCCATAGCCTGAGACCCTCGTCACGATCAGCCCGGAATTGCCCTCACGCAGCGAATCAGGCGCAAGCTCCATCTTCTCCAGCGTGCCCGGCCGGAAGTTCTCGATCAGTACATCCGCATGTGCGCAGAGCCGACGGAACAGATCCTTTCCGCGCGGATCGGCGAGATTGCAGGTCACGCCGCGCTGTGATCGATTTTCCTGCACGTACGAGATCGTGCCGTGATTCGGCTCACCCGAACCAGGCCGCTCAAGCTTGATCACGTCAGCGCCAAACTCGGCCAACATGGTCGCGCAGAATGGAGCAGCCAGAATCTGCCCCGCGTTGATTACCAGGACGCCGTCCAGCGGCGCTCGAAGTTGAGAAGTCGTCATACGCAGATCATACGCGGGCGTTCGCTACTGACGAATGCTCGGCAGTGTCCGCGCCTCGTCGACAGTCCGAATCAGGATTGGAAGCGTCACGTCGATGTCTGGCGAGCGAACCAGGCTGACTCGGCCGTCGCCGCGATCTCCTCGCCGATCAGCAGGCTGGCGGTCGCGCCCGGGCTGGGCGCGTTGAGCACGTGGATCATCCGGTCTTGCCTGGCGATCTCGAAATCGTCAGCCAGACTGCCGTCTCGTCTCAGCGCCTGGGCGCGGACTCCAGCGCCGCCGCGAACCAGCTGCGCTGACTCAAGCGCAGGCATCAGGCGCTGCAGCGCGCGGACAAAGGCCTGCTTGTTGGCGCTGCGCCAGACCTCACCGAGGCCGGTCCGCCAGTTGTCTCGCGCCAGGCGCAGGAATCCAGGCCAGCTCAACGATTCCGCCGTGTCACGGGGGGAGATATCGCGCCAGCGGTAGCCCTCGCGCCTGAGCGCCAATACCGCGTTCGGGCCGGCCTCCACCGATCCGTCCAGTCGCCGTGTGAAATGCACACCGAGGAACGGGAAGGCGGGATCAGGGACGGGGTAGATGAGGTTCTTCAGCATCTGTCGCGCGGACGGGACGAGGTCGTAGTACTCGCCGCGAAACGGCACGATGCGCAGGTCGCGCGCCTCTGACGCCCTGGCCTGACGAGCAAGACGGTCAGCCTGCAGCCCGGCGCAGTTCACCGCATGTCGGGCCCGCACCGTGCCAGTCGTGGTCGAGAACTGTACGCCATCCGTCTCGATCCGCACTGCGGAGACGCGCGAACCTAGACGGACCGAGCCGCCGGCCGATTCCAGCAGCTCTCGGTACTTGCGACAGACCGCCGGGTAGTCGGCGATGCCAGTCGAGGGAATGTGCAGCGCTCGCACACCGGCCGCATTGGGTTCAAACTGGCGCAGTTCGTCGGGGCCCAGCTCACGGATGTCGGGCACGCCGTTGGCGTCGCCGCGACGATGCAGCTCACGCATCCGCTCGAGTTCTGATTCATGCGTCGCCACGACGACCTTGCCGCAACGTTCGACGCCGATTCCGTGTGTTTCGCAGAAGGCGTACATGCGCTCGGCGCCGGCGACGGCCATCCGCGCCTTGGCCGAGCCAGGCCGATAGTACAGCCCCGAGTGGATTACGCCCGAATTGTTGCCGCTCTGGTGCCGACCGACGTCGGACTCCTGCTCCAGCGCCAGCACGCGCATCCCCTGATGCCGCTGCGCCAGAGCCATCGCGGTCGAGAGACCGAGAATGCCAGCGCCGATCACGACGACATCCGCGTCATGGTCAGACACGCGGGACCTCCGTCGGCCTGACGCTCAGGCGTCCGCCCGCGACTGACTCGGTGACGCGAGCGATCGGCGTCGCCGTCACGCCGCGCTGACGCAGCTCGTGAATCAGGTGTGGCGCTTCAATGACGCCCGCGGCGATCAGTAGCCCGCCCGATGTCTGTGGGTCGTAGAGCAGCGTCTCTTCAAACGGGTTGAGTGCGCGCGCTCCCTCGATGCCCAGTCGCGCGCCGTAGTACTCGCGATTGCGACCCTGCCCGCCACTGCCGAATCCGGCCGCCACTGCTTCAGACAGTCCGCCCAGCGCAGGAGCCGCGCCGAGATCGATCTCAATCGCGGCGTCGCTCAGCTCGGCCATTTCCTGCAGGTGTCCGGCAAGTCCGAAGCCGGTGACATCAGCGATCGCGTGGACACCCGCTGCGAGATCGGGCGCTGACGCCACTTCGGCCGCGTCTTTGTTGAGCGACATCATCTGCGCGACGGCGGCCTCCCAGTGCTCGCTCGAGACCGCGCCTTGCTGATTCGCGCCGATCAGCACGCCGGTGCCGATCTCCTTGGTCAGGATGATCGTGTCGCCCGGCTGCGCCCCGCCCGTGGTGCGGACCTGGTCGCGCGCGACTTCACCGGTCACCGCGAGCCCGTACTTGGGCTCTTCATCGATAATCGTGTGACCACCGGCCACAACCGCGCCCGCTTCACGGACCTTGTCCGCGCCGCCACGCAGGACATCGGCAATGACGTCTGGCGGCAGATCGTCGGGGAAGGCGGCGATGTTCAGCGCGAACAGCACCCGACCGCCCATCGCGTAGACGTCGGACATCGCGTTGGCCGCCGCGATCGCGCCGAACTGGTACGGGTCATCGACGAGCGGCGCGAAGAAGTCGAGCGTCTGCACGAGCGCCCGCTGATCATCGAGCGCGTAGACCGCCGCGTCGTCGGGACGCGCGAGACCGACCAACAACTCGGGATGCTGTTCGGGCGGGAACTGTGGACCCAAATGGCGCAGCACGTGCGCCAGACCCTCAGGGCCAAACTTGGATCCTCAACCGCCGCAACGCGCCAGATCGGTCAAGCGCACCGCCCGGTTGTCACGCTCTGACATGTCAGCTCCCAGCTACGGCTCAAGACGCTCATGCTGCGCCTCAGCCTACCGCCCGCAGGAGACAGAACAGATCATAGCACTTGCGTTCTGTATGCGGGTTGGATAGGCTGTCCGTGTCTGGCTCAAGCGGGAGGAGCACATGGTGCAGGAGCATTGCTGGGTAGAGACGCCACTTGGGACGATGTACCTGTCCATGCATGACGGCGCCTTGCGCGAGGCCGCGTTCGTCGACACCTGGGCCCGACCGGTCGTCGCGCCGCCCGAACAGGGTGAAGATGAGAATGCTCTCTCCACCGAGGGCGCGCTCGTACGCGACGCCGTCGCGTCTTACTTTGGCGGAGATGTTGAAGCCCTTGACCGGATCGAGATTGATCCGGATGGCACCGACTTCCAACGGGCCGTCTGGCAGGCGATTCGCGAGATCCCGGCCGGGCAAACGGCCTCGTACCAGCAGATCGCTCAAGCGGTGGGCAAGCCGTCCGCGTATCGTGCTGTGGGTACCGCGACGGGTCGCAACCCGGTCGGGATCGCCGTACCCTGCCATCGGGTTGTGCGTTCCGATGGCGGTCTCGGCGGCTACGGCGGCGGACTGCATCGCAAGGAGTGGTTCCTCGAACATGAACGCCAGCACATCAGCAAGAACGGCAACACGTCATGACCACAGCTTCCGACCCGGCGATCGCTGAAGCGCTCGCCAACGATCTGGTGATCGATATCACCACCATCGGCCGTCACAGCGGCGAGCCCAAGCGGCTCGAAATCTGGTTCCACAACGTCGACGACCGCTACTACATCACTGGTCGACCCGGCCCGCGCTCGTGGTACGCCAATGTCGTCGCCAATCCGGCGATCACCTTCCACTTCAAGGAGTCGACCGAGGCGGACCTCGGAGGCACGGCTCGCGCGATCACCGATCCCGATGAGAAGCGAACGGTCTTCCTCTCGGCCAGGAAGCTGAGTGAATACATCAATGAGGACAACGTCCAGCAGTGGGTCGACGGCTCGCCCCTGATCGAGGTGACCTTCGACGCCT
>RKRS01000136.1 GCA_007571275.1 Dehalococcoidia bacterium | reverse complement strand
TGCCCTAATCGACCCGTTGCTGCCAGTCGACAATCGGGATTCCGACGTACACGGCCACGACATGAGCTATTGGCCGTCGTACAGCGAGATGACGCCGGCATCGCGTGCCGCCTACCTCGACTGGTTAGCGAAGGGCCGGCCGGGAGGCGCCTACATCGGCTATGTGTTTCTATTCTTCTACGGCATCGAGCGCCGCTTGTTGTTCGACAGGGAGCGCGAATCAGTTTCGAGCGAAGAGACGCATGCGTTGGTCGATGAGATAGAGAGACTGTTGGGGCTGTACGGCAAGAACAACTCATTCAGTCACTACGCGGGCGAGTTCCTCTCGCTCGTCAAGAGTCTGCTGATCGGCCTGGAACCCTCGCTATGGGAACCGCCACTGGTTCATCGAGGATGGGAACTACCTCTCGAGGTCAAGATCGGCTTGGGATCGATCGTCGCTTCGGGCGACCCATTGCCATCGCGCTGGGCGTTGTCGTGGTTGCGGCTCCACCCGGAGACCTCGCTAAGAACTCCGGCAGTGCGATGTGAGGAGGAATTCAACGCACTGTTCCAGATTCGTTATGAGCAGATTTACGGGAGTGGGATGAAGATCCGGCCGAATAAGGCGGCGCTGAAGCACTCCTATCAACCATCAAGCGGCAGCTTCCGCTCGCCAGTGTCGATCAATGCTGACGGTCTGCCCAACGTGACCCGGTTGCAACGACCAAATCGACTGCTGAGGGAATTGGCGGAATCGGTCACGAACGAACTCGCTTCCTACAGCCGCTGGGGCGGCACAAGAACCCGCGACAGTCTCGCCGCAATCGCCCTGCTGCCGAGTGAGCTCGTCATGGCCCGGCAGACGGACGAGCTGCTCAGGTTCAAGGCCCGGATTGAAACGGCGCTCTCCGGCCGCGATGCGGCGATCATCGCGGTTCGGAGTCTGACTGCGGGGTTCCCAGCCCAGCGGGAGGACTCGTTCTCGGCGAAGGAAGCTTCCACGTTCGCGCAACTCCTGGAGCGGCTCGGCTACGGCCTGACGCCGGACATTCGCTACTCCAAAGTCAACCTAACCAAGCACCAGTATGCTGCCGTGTTTCGGTTGGATGGTGGAGATTTGGAACCCGGCGCCGGGTATCAGGCGGCGACGGTACTGCTTCAGCTTGGAGCAGCGGTCAGTGCTGCCGATGGGACGATCAGCGCTGAAGAGGAACGATTGCTGGAAGCTCATTTGGAGGAATCGCTGCATCTCTCTTCAGCCGATCGCACCCGACTGCGCGCCTACCTGCAATGGCTGCTCGTTGAACCTCCCACGCTGACTCGAATGAAGTCTCGTATGCAGGCGCTCTCCGATTCGGAGCGCAGCCGAATCGCCCGCTTGGCGATCACGCTCGCCGGCGCCGACGGCGCGATCAGCTCCGATGAGGTCAAGGTGCTGAATCGTGTCTACGCCCTGCTCGGACTGGACGGGGATCGACTGCACCGCGACATTCACGAACTCTCCTCTGCGCCCCCATCCCAACCCGTCACGGTGCTACGCCCCGACGAGCCCGGCGGTTATCGGATTCCACCGTCGCCCGCACAGTATCGAGCTTCAGAGGTCGTCGAGCTGGATCGCGAGAAGATTGCCGCGATCATGCAGGACACTCGGGAAGTGACCGACTTACTGACTGAGATCTTTGAGGGTCCAACTGAACCCGAACCTCCAGAAGCAGAACCAGAGGACACTGAAGTGGAAGAGCAGACATCGACTGCGACCGACATCGCCGGCGGGCTGCTGGATCCAGCGCATGCGGAGCTGGTGCGCTTTCTGGCCACGCGACCCAGCTGGCCCAGGAGCGAGTTCGAGGAGGCTTCAAGCAGGCTTGGCCTCATGCCCGCCGGGGCGATTGAAACCATCAACAACGCCGCGTTTGATCGCTGCGACGAACCGCTGATCGAGGGCGCTGACCCGCTGGATATGAACGAGTTCGCCTTGAAGGAGATGCTCGATGTCGAGTAACTCGAGGATTCGGCCCAGAGACCGAGATGCGATCCTGCAATCGCTTGCCGCTGGAGTGGTGCCGCGTCGTGGTCTCCAGCATGTCCAGGTTGGACGGGTGCAAGAGGTGTCAGCGCTGCTCGGAGATCTCGAGCGAGTCGTCGACGGCGGGTCTGCCATTCGCTTCGTGATCGGTGAGTACGGCAGCGGGAAGAGCTTCTTCCTGCACCTGATCCGATCGCCTGCGCTGGAAAAGCAAATGGTCACGATGCACGGCGATCTGACGCCAGATCGCCGGCTCTTTGCGACCGGCGGACAAGGCAGGAGCCTCTACACCGAACTGGCAAGGAACCTCAGCACAAGGACCAATCCTGACGGCGGCGGATTGCAATCAGTCGTCGAACGATTCATCGGCGAGGCTCAGAAGACCGCACGAGAGACAGACCGCGAGACGGAAGATGTGATCCGCGAGCACTTGCGGAGCCTGTCGGAGCTGGTCGGTGGCTACGACTTTGCCGATGTCGTCGCTGCCTACTGGCGCGGACACGATGAGGGGAACGCCAACCTGAAGGGCTCGGCCGTTCGCTGGCTACGCGGCGAGTACTCGACCAAGACGGATGCGCGCCGAGACCTTGGCGTCCGCACGATCATTGACGACGCCAACGTCTACGACATGCTGAAGTTGCTGGCCCGATTTGTGCGGCTGGCCGGATACGGCGGCTTGATCGTCGCGTTCGATGAGATGGTGAATCTCTACAAACTGGCGAACACGCGGGCTCGGAACAGCAACTATGAACAGATTCTGAGGATTCTGAACGATTGTCTCCAGGGCTCGGTGGCCAATCTTGGCTTCATCATGGCTGGCACCCCCGAGTTCCTCACTGACACTCGGCGAGGGCTGTACAGCTATGAAGCCCTGCAGAGTCGACTCAGCGAGAACATGTTTGCATCGGCCGGGGTTCGCGACTTCTCAGGCCCGGTCCTGCGCTTGGCCAACCTCAGCCCGGAAGAACTGTACGTCGTTCTCACCAAGCTGCGTCACGTCCATGCCGGAGGAGACGAGCAGGCGCATGCGTTACCCGACGAGGCGTTGCACGCATTCATGGAACACTGCTCCCGGAATGTCGGCGAGGCATACTTCCAGACGCCGCGAACCTCGATTCGCGCGTTCGTCCAACTGTTGAGGGTGCTCGAACAGAACCCGTCTACTTCATGGCAGGAACTGGTCGCGGCCGTCCGCGTCGGTCCCGATTCTGATCCTGCAGTCACGGGCGAGGGCGAAGGGATCGCGGACGACCCGGTTGACGACGAGCTCGCGTCCTTCCGCCTGTAGCGACTCGCCGGACGAGCGCAATCATGGGCGAAACGGCATCATCGGCCTTTGAGATGTTGGCGAGGCCTGTGCAGCGATGGGTCTGGCAGCAACGATGGACGTCCTTGCACGACATTCAGGAGCGGGCTATCAGTCCGATCCTGGACAGCCGAGACATCCTCATTTCGTCGGCAACCGCTTCCGGCAAGACCGAGGCGGCGTTCCTGCCGATTTGCAGCACGCTTGAGGACACTGCCGCAGACTCGCTGGGCGTCATCTACATCGCTCCACTCAAAGCCCTGATCAACGATCAACGCCCCCGGCTCGAGGCGCTGTTTGGCTGTATCGACGCGCCGGTTACCCCGTGGCACGGCGACATCGCCGCTCACATCAAGCGCCGAATGGTCGAGCGACCGCGCGGCGCGCTGCTGATCACGCCGGAGTCGCTGGAAGCGTTGTTCATAACCCGAGGCACATCAATACCACGATTGGCGCAGAATCTACGGTTCATCGTCGTCGATGAGTTACATGCATTCATCGGCACTGAGCGAGGACGACAGCTGCAGTCGCTCATGCGCCGTCTGGAGATTGCCGCCGACAGATCAGTGCCTCGGATTGGGCTTTCAGCCACCTTAGGCGACACTGGCCTGGCGGCAGAGTTTCTGCGACCCAGACACTGCGGCGAGGTTGAGCAGATCACGTCCTCGGCGCAGGGTCGCGAAGTCAAACTGCAGGTTCGCGGCTACCTGCGAGCACGGACTGCGCCGCCCCAGGGCTCCGAAGAATCGGACAGCGGCGACGATGAGGCCGAAGAGCCAGAGGCCGAGTCATCCGATGAAATCGATATTGCCCAGCATCTCTTCACGACCTTGCGCGGCAGCACCAATCTTGTCTTCGCCAACAGACGCTCCGATGTGGAGCTCTACTCCGACCTGCTGCGTCGCCTGACCGAGCAGGACCACTTGCCCAACGAGTTCTTTCCCCATCATGGATCGCTCTCCCGTGATATTCGTGAGGACGCAGAGGAACTGCTCAAGAGCTCACGGCCAACGACGGTGGTAGCGACCACAACGCTTGAGCTGGGCATCGACATCGGCGGCGTCGATTCGATCGCGCAGATCGGGCCGCCAGGTTCGGTGGCGTCGCTGAAACAGCGGCTCGGTCGATCTGGCCGGAATATCGGCTCGCCCTCGGTGATTCGGATCTACATCCAGGAAGAGCAAGTCGATGAGCGCTCGGCGTTGACCGATCAGTTGCGCGTGTCATTAGTGCAGACAGTCGCGATGATTCGGTTGCTGATGCAGCGCTGGGTCGAACCACCGGCGCCGGCTGCGCTGCACCTGTCAACGCTCATTCAGCAGGTGCTATCGCTGATCGCTCAGCACGGCGGAGTTCTAGCGGCAGATGCATTTCAAGCGCTCTGTGGCTCAGGTCCATTCGCGTCGGTCGAGCCGGCATCCTTTGCGCAGCTGCTCCGCGATCTGGCGAGCCACCAATTGCTCACGCAAACTCACGACGGCATGCTCGTCCTTGACCTGAACGGCGAACGATTAGTCAATCACTACGACTTCTATGCTGCATTCTCCTCCCCTGAGGAGTGGAGACTGGTCACCGCAGCCCGGACACTAGGCACCCTGCCGGTCTCATTTCCTTTGAGTGTTGACTCGTTCTTGATCTTTGGCGGACGCCGTTGGCGGATCGTCGGGGTCGACGAAGAACGGCGAGTCGCCGAACTGGAACCTGCGGCGGGAGGCCTACTGCCGAAATTCACCGGTGACGGAATGCTGATCCACGACCAGGTTCGAGAAGAGATGCGCCGGGTGTACACGGACAACGATGTGCCGGCATTTCTGGATGCGAACGGTCGAGAACTTCTCGTGGAGGCTCGCGCGACCTTCCGTCGATTGGGGCTCAACAAGCACTCGGTGCTGCCCCAGGGACGCAACACCTGGGTCTTCCCATGGGTAGGCGATCGGGCGCTCAACACGTTGGGGTTACTGTTTCGAACCCAGAACATCGATGCCGTTTCATACGGACCCGCGATCCACCTGGCGAACACTTCCGCCGACGCAGTGCAGCAGGTTGTTGAAGAGCTGGTGTCGCTCGGTATGCCAGACGCTGAACAGCTCGCGATCACGGTCCTCAACAAGCGGATAGAGAAGCACCACTGGTATCTGAGTGAGGAATTGCTCAACGCAGACTATGCCTCGAGTCGGTTGGACCTGGATCAGGCCTGGTCAGTGGTTCAGGCGCTGTCGTGTTGACATCTCCTGTAGAGGAGAGTTGGCCCATCCTCCTGGTCAGCACAAACACCGAAGTCCCTGCTCCGCGGGGGGAGATGTTCCCAGCCTCGACCCTCGAAATCGGCTCAGTGCCAGTCGTGAGCTTTGGGCAAGGGGATGTGTTGGCCCACCGCTTCGACGTGCTCGGCGATGATGTTGGTCGTGCCGTCCCAACGGTCGATGCGGCCTGTGATGATGATCAGCGAGTTGGACATCGGCCGGCTCTCGGCCGATGGCGGCTATTCGCTGCCGCGGCGTCTGAACTCTCCAGCGATGGCGTTGTAGATGGCTCGCGCCTCTGACTCTGCACGCAGC
>RKRS01000147.1 GCA_007571275.1 Dehalococcoidia bacterium | reverse complement strand
GCAGAAGTCAATCACGCGGATGCCCGCGAGTGGGAGCTGGTCGCGTGTCACGGGACCAGTGTCGCTCCGCTGAGCGATCACCTGGCGCGCTCCGCCGCGCCTGGAATCAGTCGCCGCGGGGCCGGACACCACGCCGCTCGATCTGAGCCGCTCGTACTCGTCCCGTTCGACTCCCGCCAGTTGGACCAGCGCGTCGGCCGAGTCAGCGCCGAGCATTGGCGCCGGGTGACCGACCGGTTGGTATCCGCTGGAATGCACGGGCAATCGTGGCAGATCGATTCGACATCCGAACTGCGGGTGGTCGACTGAAGTAAATGCGCCTCGCGCGTGCAAGTGCGGATCGTCCACGATGTCGCGCACCGAGTTGACCGGCACGACCAGGAATCCGAGCGACTGACCCTCGGCGCACAGCGCTTCTCGCGACATCGACGCGCAGGCGCGCTCGAACGCCTGATGCGACTCGCTGCCCCACGCTGGCGCCCAGATGTCGCCGGGATACTCCGAGCCGATCAGTCCGTCATAGCCAGATCGCTCGTACAGCCATTGCGCGAACGCCTCGTAGCGCGCGTGGGTATTGGGAGTAATCCCGAATGTCACCCAACCACCGTCGCCAGCCTGTGCCAGGGTGGGCAGGTCGCCGCCGGGACGAAAGGCCTTCTCCCCCAGCTGTCGCCACATGTTTTCGTTGGCGAAGTGAATCGTGGTGGACAGGATCGCCTCTTGTAGTGAGATACAGGCGTGACTGGCTCTGCGCTCGCCGTTGCGACGGTCGTAAAGCATCGCCGATGCCGTGGCCGCGGCAACCTGGCTCGCCTGTTTGTACGCCAGCCTGCCAGCCGGATAATCGGGCGCGACTTCGGGAAAGCCCAGCCCTTGCATTAATCCGCCTGCAGCGACGCCGACGATATCGGATGCGGGTAGGCGCTCGCCGCCGCGACGTGTGACGACGTCGATCATGCCCAACTGTGGATGCACCCGTTGCAGGCGTTCAGGCTGAAGGAAACGCCGTGCCTGCGCCGACTTGTCCAACGGCGCCAGGACGATGTCAGCAGCTTCGAGCAGTCGATCGATCAGGTCCCAAGCGTCGGGAGCCTCGAAGTTCAAGGCCAGGCTGCGTTTGCCTGCGTTGTAGAGCAGATGACGCAGTCCGCTTTCGAGATCCGATCGACCCGTGAGGTGCGGTCCGCCCAGTCGCAGCGCGTCGCCCGACGCCGCTTCGACGCGGATCACGTCTGCGCCGAAATCGGAGAGCCAGCGCGCGCCCAGACAGAGGCACTCGTCGCTCAGGTCGACGACAACGGAGCCCGACAGGGGGAGGTTGGACGTAGACATCAATCCCCACCAAGCTCGTACGGGTGCAGGCGATAGAGGTCGCTCATGCGATGGCCAATCAGTTGCATGCGCAGGTCATCGTCGAGCTGCGGCCACAGCGACCGATTCAGCGCTTCCTTGACCGTGCCAAAGTAGCCATGTCGGGTTTGCCCAATTGTCGAAAGGCGAGCCGCGAGTTCGTCAACTTCCGCTCGCAGTTGGCCGGGCGCAGCCACTTTGGTAATCAGGCCCAGCGCTGCCGCTTCTTCGGCGGAGATGAATTGATCGTCCAGGATCAGTCGTGTGGCATGCTTCAGGCCGACGTACTTGGGCAGAAAGGCGGTCGCCTGGATCACCATCCGCAGCTTTGCCTCAGGATCGGCGAGGGCGTAATCGCAGGCCAGCATTAAGTCGAATCCCGACCCCATGCAGTAGCCCTGCACTTGGGCAATCACCATCTGGGGAATCCGTCGCAGGAGCGACTGGAGGCGGAAGTATGGATGTCGCTCCAGGTTGAATGGAGCGACAAACGGCGCATGATAGGGATTCTTCCATGGGTAGTCGGGAATGCTGCCCTCGCTGCCCTCACTGACATCGTCGCCCGAGCAGAATGAGCGTCCGGCTCCGGCAAGGATCAGGACGTGCACGGCAGGATCGCGCCCGACCCGATTGACCACGTCGACGATCGCATCGCCGACCTCAGTGTTGATCGCATTGTGCCGCTCGGGACGATTGATTGTGAGCCGCGTGATCGGCCCGTCCTCGACGATCAGTTCGTTGTCCATCGTTTGCTCCTGTGCCTGGCGCACAGACTAGATCACGCTGGCGCAGGCCGTTGATACTCGCTGGTAGCTTCACGCTAACGATTCCACCACATCTCACACCTGGAGAAGATGCCATGACTGAGCGACTGAACAACGTGATTGCGTTGATCGAAGCAGGACAGCCTGCCTTCGGACCGTTCCTGCCCGCCGGATCGATTCCCGACGCAACCTGGATCGCCTCGTCGAGCTATGACTTCGTCGTCTACGAGCTGGAACACAACGCCTTCAATCTCAGCGACCTGCGACTCTCCCTACAGTTCATGCTTGACCGTCGGCAAATCCTTGAGTCCGGGTCGCTGGCGCCGAAGGTGACGCCCATGGTGCGGATTCCGGTGAACGGGCGAGAGCAGAGCCAGTGGATCGTCAAGCAAGTCTTGGACATTGGTGTCTACGGAATCGTGTTCCCGATGATCAATACGCCAGAGGACGCGGTCGCGGCGCTACAGGCGGCTCGCTACATTCAGGCAGCCGACGCCGTTGACCAGGAACCAGTTGGACGTCGGGGACATGCGCCGGGCAATGCGCTGCGCTACTGGGGTCTGAACCAGCCGGACTACTTCGACCGAGCCGACGTCTGGCCGCTCGATCCGAATGGAGAGATTCTGCCCTGCCTGCAGTGCGAGACCATCGAAGGCGTCAATAATCTTCCGGCGATTCTCGACGCCGTGCCGCAGCCGGGCCTGATCCTGATCAGCGAAAGCGATCTCTCTGTCTCGATGGGTCTCAAGGGAGCATCGGGCCCGCAGGTCGACGAGGCGGTCAGACAGGCTCGTGAGGTGTGCCAGGAACGCGGTGTCCCGTACGGATCGCCACAGGTCGACATGGCGAATGTGGAGCAGCGAATCAATGAGGGCTTCTCGTTCCTCATGCCCGGCGCGGTGCGAGAGTCGGCGGCGCTGATTCGCGGGCGGGAGCTGGGTGGTCGATGAGCTGCACAATCATCAAACACTCGTTCGACTCAAGAGGCGAAGACCTGGCATCCTGATCCGCGCAACGACCGCTTGCCAAAACGTGTAGCTTGTATTACGCAGTACCACGCTGGGAGTGGAGCTGTCCTTGGTATGGAATTTGAGGAATCGAATGTCGGACACGCAAGCAATCGCCCTGATGGCCCATCTGATGCGCCGAGCCGGATTCGGCGCCAGCCGCGACGAGCTGGAGCGGCTCGTCGAGCAGGGCTACGAGGAAACGGTCGAGCAGCTGGTCGATCCGCCGGCGCACATCCCGCGCGCCGATCTACACCAGCTCTTCCGCTACATGCCGTCGTTGGAGACTGGCGGACCGGCCACTGACCCCGGCGCCGCCAACTGGCTCTACCACATGGTCAACACACAGCGGCCGCTGGAAGAGAAGATGGCGCTCTTCTGGCACCACGTGTTCGCGACCGGCAACTCCAAAGTCGACAACGACAACCACCTGATCGCCCAGGTCGATATGTTCCGCGATCACGGCACCGGCAACTACCGTGATCTGCTGATCATGCTGGCCCAAAATCCGGCGATGATTTATTGGCTCGACAACCACGAGAACCACAAGCGCTCGCCGAATGAGAACTGGGGCCGCGAGCTGCTCGAGCTGTTCTCATTGGGTGTTGGCCACTACACCGAGAAGGACGTCTTCGAGTGCGCCCGCGCCTTCACCGGCTGGACGCTCGGCCCGAAGATTCCGCGCGTGCCCAACCACCGCTTCTTCTTCCAGTATGAGTTCCGCCCCGAGGAGCACGACTACGGCGAGAAGGAGTTCCTCGGCCACAAGGGTCATTTCGACGGTTTCGACATTATCGACATCATCCTGGATCAGCCCGCCTGCCCGCGCTTTATCGTGCGGCACCTGTACAACTTCTTCGTCGCCGATGAGGCCCAGGTCCCAGCCTGGAACATCGAGCCGCCGCGCGACCCGGAAGCGATTGAGTACCTCGCTGGCGTGTTCAAGGACTCTGGATTCGAGATCAAGCCGGTCCTGCGCGCATTGTTCAACTCAGACTTCTTCAAGGAGGCGATGTTCCAGAAGGTCAAGAGCCCAGTGGAGACGGTCGTCAGCACGTTGCGCATGACCGGTGATCTGCAGGGACCGCAACGCGAGCTCGTCCCCATCGGCCAAAAGTCGGCCCACATGGGTCAGAGCCTGCACAATCCGCCCAGTGTCGAGGGTTGGCAGACCGGTCGCGACTGGATCAACAGCGGCGCAGTCGTGCAGCGGATCAACTTCGTCGCCGATCGGGTCAGCAACCTCGAACTGCCCGGCGTGCAGAACATCGTCCAGCGCGTCGCAGCCGCCAACGGGACGCAGATGGCTCCGTCTGAGTTGGTCGACCATTGCCTCGACCTGATCGGCCCGCTCGATGTGACCCGTGACACGCGGCTTGAGCTGATCGAGCATGCTGCGGAAGAAGGCGATCTGTCCTGGTCAGGCGACAACAACTACGCCCGCTCCAGTCAACGGGTGGGTGACATGCTGGCGCTGATCGCGGCGACGACGGAGTACCAGTTCGGCTAAGTCATTCAACAGAACCAGTCACGACAGGCAATTCAGTCAGCAGCACAGAGAGACCGCACCCATGACGAGCGCGACACGCACGAAAGACCCCGTCGTTGTCATCATCCAACTGACCGGCGGCAACGACTACATGAACAGCGTCGTCCCCTACGCCGACGGCCACTACCGCGACGCCCGCAACGGCGACCTCTGCATCGGCGAGGACCAGGTGCTGAAGATCGACGATGAGTTCGGTCTGCACCCGACAATGGCTCCGCTCAAGGAGTTGTACGACCAGGGCGATATGGCCCTGATCCACGGCGTCGGATACCCCAACTCGCCGCGCTCGCACTTCCGCTCCATGGATATCTGGCACACCTGTGAGCCGAACAAGGTCGGCACCGAAGGTTGGGTCGGACGCGCAATTCGTGACCTTGATCCAGGCGGCGAAAATCCGGTCACGGGCGTCCACATCGGCCAGGGATTGCCGCGCGCGCTG
Organism: Dehalococcoidia bacterium; assembly: GCA_007571275.1. GTDB lineage: Bacteria > Chloroflexota > Dehalococcoidia > Bin125 > Bin125 > Bin125. The sequence goes on along the minus strand of RKRS01000147.1, from coordinate 766 downwards.
GTCGTACCCGGCGTAACCGTCGCCTCTGTCGCCGATCTCTCGACCTACGGTCTGTTGACTGGTATCGAGCAGCAGAAGCAGCGCGAGAAGATGCTGGAACGCTTCGTCAACATGTATGGTCGGGCGATCGGCACTGGCAACGTCAAGGAATATCTGGGACGCACCGGACTCGATGCGCTCAAGGGCGCGGACATCCTCAAGGAAGGACTGGGGCGCTACGAGTCGACCGTCGAGTACGGCACCGAGCAGATATCGCGCAACCTGCGCGATATCGCCACGATTCACTGCGCCGATCTGGGCACGCGCGTCTTCTATACGCAGCTGATCGGCTTCGACACCCACGCCAACCAGAAGCCGGTCTTCGAGAAGCTGTGGACTGATCTCTCTCGGGCCATCTCTGACTTCTGGGACGATCTGCGCGCTCACGATCGCGAAGACAACGTGGTCATGTTCCTGTTCACCGAGTTTGGCCGCCGAGTGCGAGACAACGGCTCCGGCTCCGATCACGGCGCAGGCGGCGGCTGCTTCGTGATCGGCCCATCGGTCAGAGGCGGGATGCACGGTGAGTTCCCGAGCATCAACCCCAAGGACCTCGAGCAGGGCGACCTCGTCCCCAACCACGATTTCCGCGGGGTCTACTCGACCATCCTCGAAGACTGGCTGCAGCTCGATGCGGTGCCAATCGTCGACGGACAGTTCGAGAAGCTCAGCTTCGTCGACCCGCTCATGGCCACCGCCTAAGTGATTCACAGCGCTCTCCCTCTGG
>RKRS01000226.1 GCA_007571275.1 Dehalococcoidia bacterium | reverse complement strand
GCGTTATCGGATTGGGCAGATCGCCGCTCACTCGGGAGCCGAGGCGACGGAACTGGTTTGCCGCCCGGATTTCCATCTCATTCGGAGTCGGTGGAACATTGCGCATAAGGCTTCATTAGGCGGTCCCGCGTTGGTCGCCGTACCCCCGCCGTTCGACTGGGCTGAATTGCAGCGGATGGCCGTGCTGCGAAGGATGGGCGCCGCCTTTGGCTCGGCAGTCGAAACGACCTGCCAGACACTCGACGGTCCGAACAGCGCGACGACTTCAGTGACGTCGCATCCATCCGAACGAATCGTCCTCGAGCGCGCAGTTGCAGACATAGAAGCTGCGTTTCGCAGCGCGATCATCCCCGATTTCAGGCGACCGGGCGCTCGTTTGCTTTGGCGAGGGATGCGGGGAGCAATCATCGAGTGGGGCGGCGCGATGAATCACTCTCTGCAGACTGGAAAGCGCCGGTTTGTGTGCGGACATGCTCTGTGGAGCTTCGTCTGGGGCGCGTATCACACGTGGCTCGATGGCGCATACGACGAAGATGCGGCAGCGAGAGTGGACCTGTTGCTTCATTGGACGCAAGTTGAAGTTGCTTTGCGGCAGGTATGCGAATTCGGCGATCAGGAAACACTCGGCGTGGCGGTGCCGACCATCGTCATGTTGCTCTCCTGGCAACAGGCGAGCTCACGCCTGACCGGTGGCCTGGAACAACGGCGCGACATGATCACCGAAGCCCTGGAGGACTGGTTGCCCTCGCGTGGGGACATCGCTGCGGCGAGATACGAGGATCTGACCTGCCCGAGCAGCCAACTGGACTCGGTGACCGCGTTGCTCACCGATGCTGCGCGCGGCCTGCCTACGGATTGAAATAGTCGCGGCGCTGGTGGCGACTGGAGGAGGCGGCGAAGCTGAAGATGCCTCTTGCCATCGAGGAATCCTGTTCGGCCGCTCGGGCGTCGTAGATCTCAGCCCGGAGCGCATGCACGTCGGGGTTGTTCGGCGCGGCCAGCGCCGCGCCTTCGATCAGGTGACAGGCCAGCTGCAGGTTGCCATTCTGCATCTGTGCGCGGGCGCGCTCCATGACCGGCTTCAGCCCGCCGGCCAGCGCGACCCACTCGGCCGCCTCGGCCGAGCGCGGCGCTGGCAGCAGGCGGTCAGGCTCACCCTCGTACCAGCCCGCGAAGTAGCGCCAGACGCTGTGCACGATGAACTCCGGATGGTCGTAGGACGACTGCAGCCAGGGCTTGCCCAGGAGTCGCTGCGGTAGTTCGATCGAATGCAGAATGCGGTCCAGCGTGTAGCCGAGATTCATCATCGACAGAGTCTGATTCTCGATCTCCTCGAGCAGGTCAGCGGTATCGTTAAGCGCTTCCGCGATGCGCTCGGCGCCGAAGATCGGGAAGCCATGACCAGGGCTCATCACCTCTGCGCCTTTACCCGCCATCTGCCTCAGCCCGGCCGCCCACTCACCGACCCAGCGCTGCGCCTTCTGCGGATTGCCGGCATTGGGCACGGCCCAGATGAACAGGTCGCCGGGGAACAACCACCTGCGCTCGGGCACCCAGGTCCAGGCGGCGTCCTCTGTCTCGCCGCGCGTGTGCGTGACCTCAAACGTCAGCTCGCCGACGGAGAAGCTGACCGCGTTGTCAAAGGTGACGTCCGGGTAGCGGAACTGATCGGGCCAGGGCAGGCGCATCTGCGCGGCGTCCATTCCGGGACGGATGAACTGTCGCGAGTTGATCGCCGTGTTGTAGCCGACCGTCCGCTTGTAGCGGTCGAAGTGCGCCGGGATGTGACGCTGTCCATAGACAATCGGTCGGGCCTGACCGCGTTCGGCTGCTTCTTCGTCGAACTTGTTCACGCCGAAGATGTGATCGACGTGGTGATGCGAGAAGACAGCGGCGCGCAATGGCGTATCAGGACGCCAGTCGCGCACCGCCGAGTACAGACCTTCGGCGTCGCGCGCGGTGCCGGTATCGAGCATGACCAGACCATCGCCAGTGTCGAGCGTGTTCATCGAGGCGGCAGATTTGATGTAGAGGAAGCCGTCGGCCAGTTCTGCCGGCTCGCGGTTGTTCCAGGTCGAGGTCACCGGGTGGGCGTCGTGGATCGTGTCAATCTCGCCGCGCCAGAGTCGATCGCAGTAATCTCGAAGGTCTGGCATCACGCTGCTCCTCTGCTGCATCCGAATCGAGCGCCGCGTCGGCGCGGCGAGTTGTCGTCCTAAGATAAATCCCAAACAGCACTAAGACTCAGCATGCTCGGAAGAGGAGTCAACCATGCCGATGTACGAATACAAGTGCACGAAATGCCCGAACGTCTTTGATGTCCTGGCGAAGATGGGGCAGGCGCCGCAAGCGGCCGATTGCCCCGCCTGCGACGAGGGCACAGGCAGCGGCGTCCGGGTCTACGGCGCGGGCGTGGCGATCCACACGGGCGCGTCCAGCTCGTCCTTCGACGACTTCGACATGGGTGGTATGGGCGGTATGCCCGACATGGGCATGGGCGGCCATGGCCACGACCACGGTCATGGTCACAGCCACGACGACGTTGGCATGGATGATTTCGGGATGGACGACTTCTAGTTCGTTCGTCCTGGTGATCTACTTCTTGCGCGTCAGGGGCGACTCGATGTCGCCGACCCTGAGCGATGGTCAGGCGCTGCTGGCGATTTCGCCCAAACTGGTTCCTGTCAGGCCTGGCCGGATCATCGCATTTGAGCGCGGCGACGAGCTGTACATCAAGCGAGCGCTGAGCCGAGAAGGCACAGGCTGGTTCGCGGTCGGTGACAACCCGACGCGCAGCACCGACAGCCGACGGTTTGGGCCGGTTCCGGTATCGGCGATTCGAGCGGTTGCGGTGCTTCGGCTCGCCCCGTTGCGCAGCCTGTAGCGGATTTAACAGCGCTGTCGCGTTGGATTCAACGCACGGAACGATAACGATGCTGGCGCTTGCGCTGGGGCGAGATTTTCGACACAATACACGCGTTGGCACTCTCTGGCTGCGAGTGCTAGGAACCTGAACGCGAGAACCAAGACTCCATCAAGTCCATTACGAAGGAGACCACTGAATATGGCCAAGGCACTGCTGTTCGACGAGGACGCTCGCCAGGCGCTGCGCGATGGCATCGACGCCCTCGCAGACGCCGTCAAGATCACGCTCGGCCCCAAGGGGCGCAACGTCGTCCTCGCCAAGACCTTCGGCGCGCCGACCATCACCAACGACGGCGTGACGATCGCTCGCGACATCGATCTGGAAGACCCCTTCCACAACATTGGCGCCCAGCTCGCCAAAGAGGTTGCGTCCAAGACCAACGACATCGCAGGTGACGGTACCACCACCGCTACGGTTCTGGCCCAGGCGATCGTCAATGAGGGCATGCGCAACGTCGCTGCCGGGGCCAACCCGATGGCGCTCAAGCGCGGCCTCGAGCAAGGCGTTGAGGTCCTCTCCGACTCGATCCGCGAGAAGGCCGTCCGCGTGACCACTCGCGAGCAGATGTCGCAGATCGCTGGCATCTCCGCCGCCGACCCGGCCATTGGCGAGCTGATCGGTGAGGTCATGGAGAAGGTCGGCAAGGACGGCGTGATCACCGTCGAAGAGGGCAAGGGCATCCGCTCTGAGGTCGAGTACGTCGACGGCATGCAGTTCGACCGCGGTTACATCTCGCCGTACTTCGTCACCAACCCCGACCGCATGGAAGCCGAAATCGAGGACCCCTACATCCTCGTCACCGACAAAAAGATTTCCGCCGTGCAGGACATCCTGCCGCTGCTGGAACGAGTGCTCAAGGTGACCAAGAGCCTGGTCATCATCGCCTCCGACGTCGACGGCGAAGCGCTGGCCACCCTCGCGGTGAACAAGCTGCGCGGCACGATCAACGTGATCGCTGTCAAGGCGCCCGGTTTCGGTGACCGCCAGAAGGACAACCTGGGCGACATCGCCACGCTGACCGGCGGCGAAGTGATCTCCGAGCAGCTCGGTGGGCAGCTCGACACGGCTGACATCGCGCAGCTCGGTCGCGCGCGCCGCTTTATCGCCTCCAAGGAAAACTCGACCATCATTGAGGGCAACGGCGACCCGGTCGCGATCGACGACCGCGTCAACCAGATTCGCCACGTCTACGAGCAGGCGAAGAGCGACTGGGACCGCGAGAAGGCTCAGGAGCGACTGGGCAAGCTGTCCAACTCCGTCGCCGTGATCAAGGTCGGCGCGGCCACCGAGGTCGAGCTCAAGGAGCGCAAGCACCGCGTCGAGGACGCGCTGTCCGCGACTCGCGCGGCCGTCGAAGAGGGCATGGTTCCTGGCGGCGGCGTCGCGCTGATCAACGTCATTCCCGCGCTGGGCGGCGTTGAGCTTGAGGGCGATGAGGCGACCGGCGTGCGTATCCTCAACCGCGCGCTCGAAGAGCCGATGCGCCGTATCGCGATCAACGCTGGCCAGGACGGCTCCGTGATCGTCCAGAACGTCAAGGACAGCGAGACCGCCAACTACGGCTACAACGCAGCCAGTGACGACTACGGCGACATGATCGACATGGGCATCGCCGACCCGGCCATGGTCACCCGCGCGGCGCTCGAAAACGCCGTTTCGATCGCCGGCATGGTCCTCACGACCAACTGCCTGGTGACCGAGAAGCCAGACGAAAACGCTGTCGCGGCTCCGCCTGCCCCGGCTTACTAAACCGAACGACGGCGACGATCCAACAGGTCAACAGGCCGCCCAATCGGGCGGCCTGTGTCGTATGCGTCCACACTGCGGGTCAGTGACGACTGCTTCAGACGGGCATCATTACCAACTGCACACCATCGCGCTCGCGCTCAGACATACACTGGCCTGAGGACTCATAGAGCCAGAAGCGCATGACTGCACGTCGCCGAACCAAGATCGTCGCCACCCTCGGCCCTGCGTCCAGCGACCCAGAGACCGTTCGTGAATTGGTCGACGCCGGACTCGACGTCGCGCGGATCAACTTTTCGCACGGCGACGAAGCGTCGTGGATGCGCGCTGTTGATTCCATTCGTCGCGCGCAAGCGGAGACCGGGAAACCGGTTGCGATTCTCGGTGACCTGCAAGGCCCCAAAATTCGCATCGGCTCGGTACCGGATGGCGTGGAAATCTCCCGTGGTGACAAGCTCAATATCATCACGGGCTCCGAGATCGACGGCTACCACGACGACGAGGGCAGTTTGACGGTCAGCTGCGCGTATGCGGCATTGATCGATGAGGTCGATATCGGCGGCCGCATCTATTTGCGCGACGGTGAGCTCGAGCTGCGCATCGACGAGATCGACGGCGCCCGCATCGGTACGACCGTGCGGGGTGGCGGATTGCTCACGGCACGCGCCGGACTGCATGCGCCCGGCGTCGGGCTGCGCTTGCCTGCGGTCACGGATCACGACCGCGTCAATGCGCGCTTCGCTGTTCAGCATGGGCTCGACTTCCTGGCGCTCTCGTTCGTGAGGAATCGTGGCGATCTTGACGTCGCCCGCAACGCCATCGCCGACGCCGGCGGCGATCTGCCGATTATCTCCAAGATCGAGACGCTGTCCGCGATCAATGACCTCGATTCGATCATCGACGCCTCGGACGGCGCGATGGTCGCACGCGGCGATCTGGGCGTCGAGGTCGGTCCGGCCGAGGTGCCAGTCGCCCAACGTGAGATCATCGCCGCCGCCGGACGAGCGCTGATGCCCGTGATCATCGCCACCCAGATGCTCGAGTCGATGATGACCCGCGCCCGTCCGACCCGAGCTGAAGCATCAGATGTCGCCAATGCCGTTTGGGACGGCGCCGACGCGCTGATGTTGTCCGGAGAGACCGCTGTCGGCAGCCGACCGGTTGAGGTCGTGGCGATGATGGACAGCATCATTCGCACAGCTGAGCAGGGCGATCCGCGCCGCGCCGCTCGCTCCGACGCGCTCAGCAGCGATACCGCGCGTACCATCAGTCAGGCGGTCGCGACCGCCGTGGAGCAGCATCCGCAGGTCAAGGCAGTGATTATCTTCACCGTCTCGGGACGCTCAGGTCGGCTGATCTCGCAAGTGCGCCTCCCGGTACCGACGATCGTGCTCGGCCCATCCGCGCCCGTCCTCCAGCGGCTGGCGCTCAGTTGGGGTGTCGACCCGCGCTTCTGCGACCCGCCGCCGACTATCGAGCGGATGTTGGATGACGTGGAATTTGCCGCCATCGACGAACTGGGGCTGTCTGTGGGCGACTCGGTGGTTGTGACTGGCGGGCTACCGCTCGGGCAAGGTGAACCAACCAACTTTCTCAAGCTGCACAAGATTCCTCCGTCGATATCCTGAGTTTGATACCCAAGCCGAGCAGAGGGGGCAGCGATGACCGACAACATGCCAGATCTTGACGTACAGTTTGGCGAGGCCTGCGAGATCGACCCTGCTGCCGGCCCGATCGAGGCGCGCGACGAAGCAACCGGGGCTGAGCAAGATGTGCTGCTCTACATCACGGTGTGGTGCGGTGACTGTCGCCGAGCCGTGCGTTTCCTCGACGAGCATCAGATTCCTTACCGCACCATCGACATCGATCAGGACGCCGATGCCGCCCATGTCGTCGAGTTGCTCAACCGCGGTCATCGCTCAACTCCGACGATCCTGATCGACGGCCAGCACGTCGCCACCGAGCCCAGCCGGGCTGAGCTTGCCAGCATCTTCGGTGTTCAGGATGAGGGCGCCGCGAGCGGGATCTTTGCTCGCCTGCGTCGCTCCTAGTCCGCAGCGGCGATGACGTGTACAGCCTCTGGCGGCACACAGACCGACACTGAGTCGCCCACGTCGATTGCGAGTCCATGCCAGACCGGTCGCGGCGACCGAGCGGTCAGCTCTACAGCGCCCACTGAGAGCGCGACCCTCACCATCGCGCCCGACGGGTCTACGCGCCGCACGGTCGCGTCGCCGCCGCGTTCGAGCACGATGTGTTCCGAGCGAATGCAGATCAGTGAATCGGGCGGCGCCTCGATACCGAGCGGCAGCTCATCGCTGCGCAGGATGTTCTCTACCCCGACAAACTCCGCGATTTCACGGTCGGCTGGGTGATCAAAGATCTCGATTGGCGGTCCGATCTGGCGCAGCTGACCGCCGATCAGCAGCGCTGTCTGATCGCCCAGTCGCAGCGCCTCGTCACGGTCGTGAGTGACCAGCACGGTGGTCGGGCGTGTCTCTGAGAGGATTTCCGCGAAATCGGTGATCAGTCCTTCGCGTGTGGGCGCGTCAACGCCTGCGAACGGTTCGTCGAGCAGCATCACTTCGGGCTGTGACGCGAAGGCCCGCGCCAGGCTGACGCGTTGCGCTTCGCCACCCGATAGCTGTCGGGCGTGACGACGGGACAGTGAGGCGATGCCGAATCGCTCGAGCCAGTGCTCGGCCAGCTCTCGCCGTCTGTTGCGATTCACTCCGCGAAGCCTGAGCGGTAGCTCAACGTTCGCCTGCACCGACATGCTCAGCAACAGTGGTTCCTGGAACGCAGCGGACATCCGTCGGCGAGTCTTGATCGGATCGGCGTCCATTGGTTCGCCGTCGAGCGTGAGCGTGCCGCGTACGGGATGGAGCACCAGTTGCAGCGCGCCCAGGAGCGTCGACTTGCCCGATCCGTTCGGGCCGATGACGACGGTGACCAGACCGCGCGGAATATCGAGCGCGTCAATCTCGAGGACCGTGTTCCCGCCGCGCTGCACGGCCAGGTCGCGCACCTGGAGATGCGCGTCTGCTGCGGCGCTCACGTGACGAGCCTGCGCTGTTGCGCGGTGGTCAGCACGAGGTTGACGATGAACGCAAGCGCGACCAGCACCGTCCCGAGCGCAATCGCTACCTCCCAGTTGCCGCGGCCGGTCTCGAGCACGATCGCGGTTGGCAGCACTCTGGTCTCGCCTGCGAGGTTGGCGCCGACCTGCATCGACGCGCCGACTTCCGAGATCGCTGCGCCGAAGCCGGCCATCACGGCGGCGAGCAGGCCGAGCCGCGTCTCACGCGCCAGCAACCACAACACCTGCCAACGATTTGCGCCCATCGCCCACATCTGACCGATCAGACGCGGATTAACCGACTGGATCGAGGCCAGCGAGAACCCCACGACCATCGGCAGCGCGAGGAATAACTGCGCGATCACCATTGCAGTCGGTGTATAGATGATCTCCAGACTGCCGAGCGGTCCTTGTCGCACCAGGATCAGTACCAATACGAGTCCGACCACGACTGGCGGCATGCCCATGCCGGTGTTGACGGCGGCGACGATCAACCCGCGGCCCCAGAAGCGGCGCAACGCCAGCACTGCCCCGATCGGGATACCGACGAGGAGCGCCAACGCGGTCGCCGCTGATGAGATCGCCAGTGTCCGCAGCGTGATCTCGATGATCTCGCCGTCGCCGGACCACCACAATCGCGCCGCTTCACGGATCCCGTCCCAGATCAGATCCATGCCGCGATGTTATCTGCGTGTCACGGGTCGGTTTGGCTCAGTTTGGCGCCGCGCCGGCTCGCACCGAGACCGTTGCTTCGGTTTCGCCAGCGGCGGGGATGAACAGCGGTTGGCCGTACTCTTCGCGCAGGTACTCGCCAATGAGCGCCTGGATATCGTCCCGCAGCAGGAATTGCCTGAAGGCTTTCGCCGCCGCCGTGTTGATCCGACCTTTCGCGCCATTGACCTCCATCACGCTGTAGAAGTTCAGCAGTCTGACGTCTCCCGAGACCAGCGGCGTCAGTTGATCCATGTGATCGGAGAGCGAGAGAAACGTGCCTCGGTCGGTGAGGCTGTACGCCCCGCGCTGATTGGCGACGATCAGGGTGGCCGACATGCCCTGACCGACCTCCAGGTACCATTCGTCGCTATCGACTGATGGCACGCGATCAGCGTCGCGCCAGAGCGCGATCTCCTTCTTGTGGGTGCCGCTGTCATCGCCGCGAGAGGCGAAGATCGCTCCTGCGTCGGCGATTTGCGCCAATGCCGCCGCGACGTCGCTCGTGCCGGCCACCCCCGCCGGGTCATCTCGTGGTCCCACGATGACGAAGTCGTTGTATGCGACCAGCGTGCGGTTGATCACATCTCCTGCTTCGACCAACTCCTGTTCCGCTATCGGCGCGTGGGTCAGGAGGACGTCCGCATTGCCTTCCGTACCCATGCGTAACGCCGCCCCGGTTCCGACCGAGATGATTTTGACGTTGAGTTCCTCTTCCGCTTCGAACAGGGGAACGAGTTCGTCGAGCAGCCCGGAGTCGTTCAACGACGTGGTCGTCGCCAGGATCAGCTCGGCCTCGTTGTAACCAGCGTCGCTACGGCAGGCCGACGTGGTTGCGACCAGCGCAAGCGCCGCGAGCGCGGTCAGCGTCAGCCAGCCGAGCAACGTGGTTCGGCCCGTGGTCACTCGCATGACGGGTTTATTCCCCCGAGCTGATCATCCCGGCGCCGACGGTCGCGGAGGTCGCTTCATCGACCAGGATGAACGCGCCCGTCTCCCGCGATTCATCGTATGGGTCAACCGACAATGGCGCCATGAGCCGCAGTCGCACGCGTCCAATCTCGTTCAGTGACAGCTGCGACGCGGTCAAATCGTAATCCAGCGTGTTCACGTCCAGGCGAGCGCTGACCTCTGCCACCATGGCCCGAGTCGTCTGGGTGGTGTGCTTGATGACCAGGCGGTCACGGGCGCGTAGCGGGACTCGTTCGCTCATCCAGCAAATGTGCGTATCGATCGACGTGGCTGCGGTCGGCGGATGCTCGGCCGAGACGATCATCGATCCGCGACGAACATCCAGTTGGTCCGCCAGCCGCACCGTGACCGCCATCGGCGGAGACGCTTCAACCAACTGCTGATCGAACGCCTCGATGCTGGCTACCGTCGTCTCGGCGCCTGATGGCATCACTCGGACTCGGTCGCCGACTCGCAGAACGCCAGAGGCCATCGTGCCGGCGTAGCCACGGTAATCGTGATACGCCTCGCGCAAGGGGCGAATCACGTACTGCACGGGAAAGCGGGCGGCGTGATGCTGGGGCGGCTCCGACGCCTCCAGCGTTTCGAGCTGCTCCAGCAGCGGCGGACCCGGGTACCAGGACATCCGCGCTGACGGTTCGACGACCCAGTCGCCGAATTTCGCGGAGATTGGGATCGCCCGCACATCGGTCACGCCCATGCGCGAGGCGAAGCGTGTGAGTTCTTCCGCAATCTGCTCGAAGACTGTCTGATCCCAGCCGACCAGGTCCATCTTGTTGACGCAGAGAACGAAGTGCCGAATGCCCAGCAGGTTCGAGAGGTAGGCATGCCGGCGGGTCTGTTCGAGTACTCCGCGACGCGCGTCGACCAGCAGCAGCGCGGCGTCGGCGGTCGAAGCGCCGGTGACCATGTTGCGCGTGTACTGCACGTGGCCCGGCGTGTCGGCGAGGATGAACTTGCGCCGCGGCGTGGAGAAATAGCGGTAGGCCACGTCAATCGTGATGCCCTGCTCGCGCTCCGAGCGTAAGCCGTCGGTCAGATAGGCGAGATTGACGTCATCCTCGCCCCGCGTGCGCGAGGTCCGCTCGATCGCTTCCATCTGGTCGATGAACGTCTGTTTAGAGTCAAACAGCAAGCGACCAATCAGCGTTGACTTGCCATCGTCGACCGAGCCGGCGGTCGCCAGTCGGAGTAGCGTCCGCTGATCTGGGCCAAGTGGATCGCTCAGTGCCGCTAATGATTGCGTTGTCACTAGAAGTATCCCTCGCGCTTGCGATCTTCCATTGCCGCTTCCGAGAAACGGTCATCGGCGCGCGTTTCGCCGCGTTCGGTGATGCGCGTTGCCGCGATCTCCGCCACGACCGCCTCCAGGGTTTCGGCTTCCGACAGCACCCCGGCCGTACAGGTCATGTCACCGACGGTTCGGAACCGCACTCTGGCGTCGAAGGGAATCTCATGTGGCAGACGCGGGACGAATTCGGAGGTCGGAAAGAGCATGCCGTCCCGTTCGAACATTGATCGTTCGTGAGCGAAGTAGATCGAGGGAATCTCCAGCTCCTCTCGCTTGATGTACTGCCAGACGTCAAGCTCGGTCCAGTTTGAGAGCGGAAATGCGCGAATGTGTTCGCCGCGCGTCAGTCGGCCGTTGTAGAGATTCCACAGCTCAGGTCGCTGATTGGACGGATCCCACTGGCCGAAGGCGTCGCGGAACGAGAAGATGCGTTCTTTGGCGCGGGCTTTCTCTTCATCCCGACGAGCGCCGCCGAAGAGCGCGTCAAAGTTGTGCTCGGCGATGGCGTCCAGCAGGGTGACGGTCTGCAGGCGATTGCGCGAAGCTCGAGGCCCGACTTCTTCGACGACTCGTCCCTGATCGATGGAGTCCTGGACGGACGCGACCAACAGGGCGATCTCCAGCTCGGCGGCGCGTCGGTCGCGAAACTCAATCGCCTCAGGGAAGTTGTGGCCGGTGTCGACGTGCATCACAGGGAAGGGAATCCGCGCCGGCCAGAAGGCTTTCTCGGCCAGCCTGAGCATGACGATCGAGTCTTTGCCGCCCGAGAACAGCAGACAGGGGCGCTCAAACTCCGCCGCCACCTCGCGGATGATGTGGATCCCTTCGGCCTCCAGCCAGGACAACGTATCCAAAGAGGCGGGGCGCGTCGCCGTTGTGGTCATCTCATCTCCCGGGTTCTCTGGAATCGCTCCTGGGTCAATCATGACAAACATTACTGGATCACTCATATTTGAGTCCATTAGCTACTCTACTCGGCAGTGCAGCGAAACACAGATCGCACAGATCGCCATTAAGGGAAGTGCTATGTCCGTTGGAACCGTGACTCAGCTTTGGCGTTATCCGATCAAGTCGATGGGTGGTGAACAAATCACTGCCGCTCAGATCGATCACAACGGCGTCGCCGGCGACCGTGGCTGGGCCGTGCGTGAGGTTGAGGCTGACGAGACGCGCTCGGCGCGGCAGATTCCCAAACTGCTCCAGTTCGCGGCCAGCTATGCCGAGTCGCCCAGCTTCGACCGACGTTCCCCCGCTGTCACCATCACCACGCCGACGGACGCCCAGGTGCAATCAGCAGATGCCAACTGTGACAGTCAGCTGACCGAGATCCTTGGACGGGCGGTCAAGCTCACGCCGCTTCATCCCGTCGATGATCTCGAACATTACCGACGCGCTCCAATGCCGGAAGGCATCGATCCGATCAGCGCGCTGCGCGCCGTCTTCAATCTCGAAGCAGGAGACCCGCTGCCCGATCTCTCCGGCCTGCCGCAGGAGCTCAGCGGCTTCTCGACGCCGCCAGGCACCTACTTCGACTGCTACCCGATCCACATCATGACCACCTCATCGCTCAACACCCTGTCCGCAGTCGGTGGCGGCAACGATGTCGATGTGCGTCGATTCCGTCCCAACATCCTGATCGACACCGGCGACGCCGAAGGGTTGCTGGAGGTTGACTGGACCGGTAAGAAGCTGCGTCTGGGCGAAGTGGTGATCGAGCTGCACACGACCACCGTGCGTTGTTCAGTCCCGGCCCATGCGCAACGTAACTTCGGCTCCAGCCGGGCCGTTGGTCGCGCCCTGATCGAGAATACGAAGCAGCATCTGGGTAGCTACTGCACCGTCCTCGAGAGCGGAACGATCAATCTTGGCGACGAGGTCGAACTGCTGGACTAGCCGTCTTCAGGCTCGGCGATCAGCGAGACGAGCTCAGTATCGGGATGGAACGCCTGCCAGGCGAACCAGAAGTGATCCGAATGGATCACCCGGGCCAACTGCGACCCGGCGAGCTCGCCTTCGATCCCGCGTCCGAAGATGTCCCAGACTGTACCGGTCTGCTCGTCAACGAATGTCTGCCCGGCATCATCGGACGGGTTGGGCGTAAAGCTCAGGGATTGTCCGTTCAGCTTGGTCTCGAACACGGCGGTCGTGCCGACCTCACGGGCGTTGGCCAGAATCCCTGAGTCGAGGATGGAAAGCGCGCCCGGCGTCCAGAACACGACCAGATCAATTCCATCGAACGTGTCATGGACGACACGTTCCTGTTCCAGCGCCGACCAGGCATAGGCGATTGCCGCGCCTGATGGTCCTTCGATGCTGACGACGCGCTCCGCCGCTGGCAGGCGCTCGTCAATCGAATCGCGGTCGAAGAAGAATCCGTATGGACCGCCCTGTTGCGGATCGTCGTAGCCTTGATACGGATTCTGTCCGTATGAGCGCGACCAGCCGGTATCGCGCGACATCACCAATGCGTCCGGGTACGCGGCGCGGAGCTGTCCCAGCGTCACGACCGAGGCGGGCACGTACTTGAGTCGGGCGCCGACCATCACGCCGACGATTGCCCGCCCCGAGGACTGCTGCCAGAGCGATTCCGTGTTGCGGTCGTACATGACGAGGTCGGAGTGACGCAGCAGACCGGATACGCCGAACTGGTAGACCACGTCATCGATCTGCGACTCGAAGGCGATTGCGGTGTTGCACAGCGGGCAGAAGGTCACGGCGACCGGGATGCCGCCGATTACATCGTTGACGATCTCGTGCCAGGTCAGGATTTCTAGCGGGAAGCCGCGCACGTCGTCATGAAGGTTGACCTGCACCAGTGGCACGTTGTCGGCGTATACCTCCGATGCCTCTTCGAGCGTCCAGTACAGCGGTCCTGAGAGAGCGGGGATCGCATCCCGTCCCGCCCCTTGCGCCAACTCGCTCAGGTCGATCAGGCGAATGCCCCAATTGGTCGACCAGTCAAGCCCGAAGTACTCGGGCGTCTGCGAGTCGCGGATGATGGGAATGCCTTCTGCGGTCTCGGTGGCGTCTCGCGGGAGGAACGACCTGATCGGCGGTAGCGGAGAGACGGTTTGCCCCGTCTCCTCGCCCTGTTGCTCGGCTGGCTGCTGGGCCGCCGTGGTTGCTGCGCTCTGTTGGGCCGGTCCTGCCCGCTCGATCTGTTCGGTCTGGTCCTGCTGCTGAGCAGCTGCTGCGTCCCCAGCTACGGCGACGGACGGCTCGGTCCGCGCCTGCTCTGACTGTTCGCTCGCCGTCACAGATTGCGCTTGTATCGGTTCCGCCGCGTCGTCGCTGCATGCAGTCAGCGCGAGCACAGCCAGAGTAACCAGACCGGCGAGCAGACCCGCCCTGCCGATCATTCGCGCCAGGTTTCCTATGATCGTCATAGCGTTGAGCATACGCATCGAGGCGATGATCGTCGTTGCTCGGCAGTTGCGTGCAGTTGATGATTATTTGCCTGGATCGGAGCGTCAGTGATGTCTGCCGACGAATCTGCGACCGCGGCCGTGGACGATCGCCGCGCCGTGTTGGAGGCCAACCGCGCCTTCTACGAGGCGTTCAATGCGCGAGATGTCGAAGCGATGGCCGACCTCTGGCAGCGCGCCGACGACGTGACCTGCATTCACCCGCATCGCAACGTGACCAAAGGCCACGCCGACGTCCAGCGCACCTGGCGCGCCATCCTGACCAATCCCGACCAGCCCAGAATCGTGTTTGCCGCCGAGGATGCGCGCGTGATTGGGGATATCGGCATTGTCGCCGGGCGTGAAGTGGTGGCTGGCGTGCCAATCGTCGCGACCAACATTTACCGACGCTCGCAGAGCGCCGACCTGACTGACAACGCCGACACACCAGACAACACATGGCTCCTGATTCACCATCATGGCAGCCCGGTTCTGCACACCGAATAGACAGCAGAGAACATCATTGGAGAAGCGCATATGCCCGTCACTCTCGCCAGAGGCGACCATGCTCCGAATTTCGAGCTCGCTGACCAGGACGGCAATCTGCATCGGCTCGCCGACTATGCCGGGCAAACCGTCGTCCTGTATTTCTACCCGCGCGACGATACGCCAGGGTGTACGAGGCAGGCATGCTCGTTCCGCGACGAGCTGGGCGACATCCAGGATGAAGGCGCGGTAGTGTTGGGCGTCTCCACCGACAGTGCGGAATCGCACCGAGATTTCCGTGAAAAGTACGAGCTCAACTTCCCGCTGCTTGTCGACGCCAATGCGGAGATCGCCACGCGCTACGGCGCCTGGGGCGAGAAAACGCTCTACGGTCGTAAGAGCATTGGCATGACCCGTGCTACCTTTGTGATTGGACCGGACGGCGTGTTGACGAAAGTCTGGAAGCGCGCCAAGGCCGCCGATCATGGCCAAGCGGTCCTCAAGGCCCTGCGGACAGGCCGCTGAGCGATCACTACCGTCCGCCTAGATCGATCGGTCTATGACCCGGTTTTTCAAGTTGGCGTTCAGCGCCAGCCTGGCGCTGCTCTTGACAGCGGCGTTGGTCGTCGGTTGTTCCGACGACGAGCAGGCGCAGCAACAACAGGGAGGTGCACAGGAGACGCAGCAGTCGGCCGATGAGCCGCAAGCGCAGCAGGAACCAGAGAGCCGGCCTGCGGCTTCGAGCCAGGCTCAGAGTCAGCAGGAGCAACAGTCCGAGCCGCAGGCGGTATCGGCTGAACCGCTGAACATCGTGGTCTCGACGCAGGTGATTGCTGACTGGGTGCGCCAGGTCGGCGGCGACCACGTTGACGTGCACGCGCTGGTACCTGCCGGCGCCGATGTGCACACGCTCGAGCTAACCGTTGCCGACATCCGCGCCATTGCCGACGCCGACCTCGTGATCATCAACGGGGCCGGGCTTGAGGCAGCCTACGAGGATGTGATCCTGGAGAACGCCGAGCACGTGCTTGACCTCGCGGTAGCGATTGAGGATGCCGGCTTTGAGCTTGCCCCGTTCAGCTCCATGCACGCTGATCACGAAGATGAGCACGCGCATGAGGATGAGCACGAAGACGAGCATGAGCATGGCGACGAAGAGGCGATGCACGAAGACGAGCATGCTGCGTCGAGCGTCATGGGTCGGTTGATTGTGGCTGACGCGCAGGAGCCGCACCTCTCCGTCATCGATCTGATCACGGACGAAATCTCCGCCGCGCTCTTCGAGGTCGCCGCGCCTGCGACGACGGTCTACGCCAGCCCGACGCACCGCTACGCCTTCGCGCTCGCACGCGGCCCCGAGGATGACGACGATCGCGTTCATCTGTTCGACGGTGGCGTCTTCCTCGTGGAGCACGATGACCACTACGACCTGATCCAGCAGCCGGTCTCGAGGCACGCGCTGGAAATCGCTGAAGAGCGACCCATTCACTTCGTCAACAGCTACGGCTGGACGGCGATCTTCAGCGACGCTCGCGGCTACGTCTTCATGATCAATGAGGAAGAACTGACGACGTCCCCTGGCGACTATGCGCCGATCGTGCTCGATACCGGCCCGCAGCACGGCGCCGCGTTGGCAGTCTCTGATGAGCACGTCATCGTCACCTCCAACAACCCCGATTTTCCGGAGGAATCCGATAGCAGCCTGCCGCTCGGCGCTGAAGTTCGCACGTTCGACGATGAAGTCGTCTACGACGCCAGCAACCGCAGCTGTCCGGGGATGCACGGCGAAGCGCACAACGAGCATGGCGTGGTGCTTGGTTGCGTCGGTGGCGTCCTCTTCATCCACGCGCACGACGGCGAATATGAGCATGAGTTCATCGAGAATCCGCCGGAGATGCGCAGCGATTCACGAATCGGCTCGGTCTACGGCCACCATCACGTCGAGCACTTCTTCGGCAGGGCCTCATATTTCGACGGCCAGTACTTCGCAGATGACGGCATTTGGCTGATCGAGCCGGCGACCGGCGAGGTATGGCAGGTGTTCAGCGAGCCAAGCTCGTCCGTGGCGTTCTCGAGCGATGGCGAAGTCTTCTACATCCTCGACGCCGAGGGCGTGCTCCACGCGCTGGACGCCCACGACGGCGAGGTCATGCAGAGCGTTGAGTTGGTCGAGCCCGGCGAGAATGGTTCGGCCAGAATCATCGTCGTCGGTGAGATGATGTACGTCGCCGATCCCAACAGCGGTCACGTGTTGGCCGTGCACCTGCACGAAATGGAGATCGAAGAGGAGTGGCATGTTGGCGGCGCGCCGTCGAGCCTGGCGTTCGTTGGCGTGGGCGCTTCTGAGCCCGAGCACGACGATCATGACGAAGAGATGCACGACGAGGAAGAGCACGAACACGAAGAGGAAGAAGAGCACGAGCATGAGGAAGAGGGTGAGGATCACGAAGAGGACGCGCATGCCGGACACGCGCATGGCGACGAGGATCCGCACTTCTGGTTCGACACCGATATGGCCTCTGCCGCGATCTCGGCGATCGCCGATGAGCTCAGTCACCTGAGTCCTGCGGCGGCGGACACCTTTGCTGATCGCCTCGACCTCTACCTGGGTCAGGTCGCGGACGCCGACGCGGAGGTTCGCGCCTTGCTGGCCGATCTGACCGACGCGCAACGTCTGCTGGTCACCTTCCACGACGCTTTCGGCTACTTCGCCAGTCGCTACGGCCTGGAGGTCGCTGGTTTCGTTGTCGAGGGACCCGAGCAGGGCGTTAGCGCCGCGGCGTTGACCGAGTTGATTGAGGTGATCGAGCACGAAGGCGTCAGCACTGTCTTCCACGAACCGCAATTCGACTCCACCATCCTCGATACGATTGCCGACGAAACCGGCGCGCAGCGGGGGATCATCTGGTCACAGCCGACCGACGAGAAACCGACCTATCTCGACATCCTGCTCGGCAACGCCCAGGCGGTAGCGGGTCAGTAGCGCGACCGCCCGATAGAATGCGCCGCGATGCCCTCGCAGCAACCCGCTCGCGGCGCTGACAACCTGGTCTGGATCGACCTCGAAATGACGGGGCTCGATCCAGACCAGGATGTGATCATCGAAGTCGCAGTGCTGATCACCGACTCCGAGCTGAACGTCATCGCTGACGGGCCCGATCTCGCCATCCACCGCAGCGAGCGCGAGCTGAGCGTGATGAACGCCTGGAACCGGCGCACCCATCATGGATCAGGCCTGATCAAACGGGTCAAGGCGTCCGATATCACGATCGACCAGGCCGAAGCGCAGATTCTTGAGTTCGTCCAGCAGTGGACGGTCGAGGGCAAAGCGCCGTTATGCGGCAACTCCGTGCATCAGGATCGGCGCTTCCTCTATGGCGAGATGCCACGGTTGATCGACTGGCTCAACTATCGAATCGTCGATGTATCGACAGTCAAGGAGCTGGCCAAACGTTGGTATCCCGAGCTGGAGCGGTTCGTCAAGCAGGAACAGCACCGCGCGCTCGATGACATCCGCGAGTCGATCGATGAACTGCGTTGGTATCGGCAACAGATCTTCAGGCCGGCTCGTTAGACGCGCTCAGCCGCGCAGTGAGATACGGGCGCCGGCGCGGCAACACGCGCCCCAGCACACTCCCCCCACCTGACAGCACATGCCCCAGCAGACTCCTCCGAGTCGGCAGCACGCGTTCCAACAGGCTTGCCTGGCCTGTCGCCAGCGCGGCGCCTGAATCAATCCGTCTTCCTCGCCCGACGTTGCGGAGGACACAAGCGCGACATGCAGCCCACGCGGGCTGAGCACAAACGAGACAGCCATCACCAGTACCGCTGTCAACACGATGGACGGACCGGCGGCCAGGTCGAAATAGAACGACGCGTACAGGCCGACCACGGTTGCGAACACTCCGATCAGCGTGGCAAGAACCATCATGGAGGCCAGGCGGCGCGTCAACAGCGCCGCGCCCGCGGCTGGCGTGACCAGCATGGCCAGCGCCAGGATCACGCCCACGAGACGGAAGGCGACGACTGTCGCGAGGGCGATCAGCACCAGCAGTCCCACCTGCATGAGCGTCACCGGCACGCCCGAGACGGCGGCCACTTCCGGGTCGTAGGCGCTGAACCGCAGCTCCTGCAGAAAGCCGAGCACCAGCACGGCGACCACGACCGTGAGCGCGGCCATCAGGATCAGGTCGGTCCACGACGCGCCGAGAATGTGACCAACCAGCAACGAACCGAGATCGATGGCGAACGTGCGCTCTCGGGAAATGAGCAGGATGCCAAGCGCGAAGAAACCTGCGAAGATGATGCCGATCGCCGTATCTTCGCGCAGCCGACCGCGGATCGTTAGGAGCGCTACCCCCAGCGCGGTCACGACAGCAGCGACGCCAGCGCCGAGTGTGATCAATACCGCTCCGCCGCCCAGCACCAGCGCAATGGCGGCGCCGGCGAGCTGCGTATGCGCAACGGCGTCGCCCAGAAACGCTAACCCACGCAGAACGACGAAGACACCAACCATTCCCGCGGCGACTGAAACAATCACTCCGGCGAGCAACGCCCGTTGCATGAACTCAAAGGACCAAGGTTCCGCCAGCCAATCCATACGAACTCTTGCTAGGCCCCGAGCGAACATACGCCACTAGCATCTGATCAACAGGCGGGCGATTGGCTGGAGGCATACATATGGTACTTGAGCGGCAAGTCACACTGATCACCGGCGCTTCCCGCGGGTTTGGCCTGGCCGCGGCTGAGGAATTGACGACGCGAGGACATCCGGTCATCGCGACCATGCGCAATCCTGGTCGGGACGCGCCAAATCTCGCCGGGATGGATCCCGAGCTGGTCGAGATCGCGCAGTGTGATGTCACAGATCGCGCTTCCATCGAAGCCGCCGTCCAGGCGGGACTGCAGCGTTTCGGTCGCATCGACGCGCTGTTCAACAACGCCGGCTATGGACTCTACGGCCCCGTCGAAGACATGTCCGACGACGAAGTCTCGCGTCAGATGGACACCAACTTCATCGGTCAAATCCGCATGGCGCAGGCGGTGCTGCCGGCGATGCGCGAGCAGCGTCACGGCAAGATCATCAACGTCTCATCGCTGGCCGGGCGCATTGTTGCGCCGATGATGGGTCTCTACGCCGCTTCCAAATGGGCGGTCGAGGCGATGTCGGAAGCGCTGCGTTATGAGGTCTCGCGCTGGAACGTTGATGTCACCATCCTGGAGCCGGGCATGTACGCATCCGACTGGCAGACGACCAATCTCGATGTCGCGGCGGCGGTTCGAGAGGGTCGTTCGCCCTACCAGCAGTCAGCGGAGCATGCGTTGAGCACGTTCCGTCAGCGAGCCGTCACTCGTCCTGGCTCGCGCTCTGTCGCGACGGCTGTCGCCGACATCGTCGAGCTGGAACAGCAGCTGCCGATGCGCTGGCCAATCGGCGAGGACACCATCCAGACCATCCGTCTGCGCGAAGCAATGACCGACCAGGAGTGGGAAGCCAGGGTGCGGGGCGACACCAAGATCTATCGAGGCGCCTTCTTCCGTGGGGTCGATAACCCACTCGAGGACAAGCCTCGGTAAGTACCGCCGGTTGTTCACGCCGCTCATCATCCGGGCCCACGCATCGTCATTCCTGCGAAAGCAGGAATGACGATGCACT
>RKRS01000184.1 GCA_007571275.1 Dehalococcoidia bacterium | reverse complement strand
TCGGGCGACCAGCTTGGCGACATGCCGTTCTCGGCGGAAATCAGTTCCATGTGCGATACGGTAGCGGCGTGAGCGGTATCCGACACTTCACCGTGACGACGTTTGTATCAATGAATGGCGCGACCCTGTTGCACTGGCACCGTAAAGTTGGCCTGTGGCTGCCTCCGGGAGGTCACATCGAACCAAACGAAGATCCGCTGCAAGCAGTGTGTCGCGAGGCGCTGGAAGAAACGGGCCTGACGGTGCGAATTCTGCCGACGACCGTGTCGTTTGACTACGGTGATCCGCCGCAGCTGTCGCCACCGGCGACGATCATGGTCGAACCGATCGGCGCATTTGGTGGCGAAGATGCTCATCAGCACATCGACCTGATCTACTTTTCGCGGCCCGACACAGCTGAACGCCCTGATGCGCCGTCGGAGCAATGGCAATGGGTGAGTCGACAGCAATTGGAGGATGATGTGCCGATGACGCTTGCGGGCGTCACGGCGCGCATCTCGGAGGACGTGCGGGTGTTGGGGATGGCGGCGATTGACCATGTAGCAAGATTCGAGGAGTCAAGAGCGTGATTTCTGCGCAGATGGTTCGAGAACATCCGGAGGTGATTCGTCGTTCACTGGAGCGTCGGCGAGCGTCGGCGCCACTGGATGAGGCGATAGGCGTCGACGAACAGCGCCGAGCGGTGTTGGTGGAGCTGGAGGAATTACGGGCGGCGCGCAATGTGGCCGGTCGCCAGATCGGCAAAGCGAAAGACCAGGAAGAGCGCCAGCGGTTGATTGCCGCGCAACGACAGTCAGCGTCGCGAATCGATGAGCTGGAAGAGCAGTTGCGGGCACTTGAGGCCTCGCTGAACGGCCTGCTGCAAGAGATTCCCAACGTCGTCGGCGACGCGACGCCGGATGGAGATGATGAAGCGTCCAATGTCGTTGTTCGTGAGTGGGGAAAGCGTCGCGTCTTCGACTTTGAGCCAAGGCCGCACTGGGAAATCGGCGAACAGCTGGGGATCATCGATATCGAGCGCGCGGCGGCGATGTCCGGCTCGCGGATGTACGCACTCCGTGGCGCGGGGGCGCGGTTGCAGCGAGCGCTGATCGGCTGGTTCCTCGACAGCCATGCCAACGCGAACTATGTGGAGTGCTACGTTCCGGCGATGGTCCGCGAAGACGCGATGCGCGCCTCTGGTCAGCTGCCCAAGTTCCGCGACAACCTCTACCGCGACGAGGAAGAGGATTACTACTTCGTTCCGACCGCTGAAGTGCCGCTGACCAATATGCACGCTGGCGAAATCCTCAATGAAGAGCAGCTACCGATTCGCTACGCCGCGCACACGCCCTGCTTCCGTCGTGAGAAGACGAGCGCTGGCCGAGACGTGCGTGGGATCAAGCGAGTGCATCAGTTTGAGAAAGTCGAGATGTACCAGTTCACGACGCCGCAAACATCGGCCGATGCGCTGGAGGAGATGCTTGCTCAGGCCGAGTCGCTGTTACAGGGTCTGGAGCTGGAGTACCGCGTGCTGCAGATTTGCAGCGGCGATATCGGGTTCAGCGCTGCGGTTTCATACGACCTCGAAATCTGGGCGCCCGGAGCACAGGAGTGGCTTGAAGTGTCGAGTGTCTCGAACTGCACCGACTTCCAGGCGCGACGCGCGAACGTCCGCTATCGACCGTCGGAGCGACAGGGAACGCGATTCGTCCATACATTGAACGGATCGGGTCTGGCGCTGCCGCGGACGATCGCGGCGCTTCTGGAAAACGGTCAACAGTCAGACGGCTCCGTGATCTTGCCCGAGGCGCTCGCCTCACGAATGGGTTCGTGTGTCATCGCTTGATCGGTACCTGCAGGCCAACCGCGCTCACTGGGACGAAGCGGTCGCGATCCACGCGACGTCAGAGTTTTATGGCGTCGACCGGTTCCTCGCCGGTGAGTCGACATTGCTACAGCTGGATCTGGATGAGGTTGGCGATGTTTCAGGTCGGTCGCTGCTGCATTTGCAATGCCACTTTGGGCTCGACACATTGTCCTGGGCGAGGCTGGGCGCGGACGTCGTTGGTCTCGACTTCGCGCCCTCGGCAATTGCGACAGCCCGTGACCTGGCCCAACGCGCTTCGCTCTCAGCCGAGTTCGTCGAGGCGGAGCTCTACGCCGCGCCGCAGGCGCTGGCGGCTCGGTTGCAGACATTCGACATTGTCTACGTCAACCTGGGTGCGCTGTGCTGGTTGCCCGATGTGGTCGGTTGGGCCCGAGTCTGCGCCGGATTCCTCAACAACGGCGGGACGCTCTACGTCCGCGATGTGCATCCCGTGGCCTGGTCACTGGACGACGAACGAGCGCCTGGCGAGCTGAGCCTGGCGTATCCCTATTTCCAGCAGGATGCTCCATTGCGTTGGAGTGGCGATAGCGACTACGCCGATCCGTCTGCCGCGTTCCATCATCAAGAGACGTTTGAATGGAATCACAGCCTGGGTGAGATCGTGACCGCGGTGATCGAGGCCGGCTGCAGCATTGACTTTCTGCACGAGCATGAGTGGACGGTCTATCAGGCGCTGCCCTGGATGATCGAATCGGAGCGAGGCGTCTGGCGCTTACCGTTTCGGGACGGGAAGCCGGATCAGCGTCTGCCGCTCACGTTTTCGCTGCGCGCGACCAAGGGTGTTACTCGACACGCCGCATCGGCTCTTCCTTCCAGGTGAAGAAAGGCCCGCCGACTTTGACGTGCACCGGCTCCGTGAAGGTCGGGTGCGTCGCGAGCGTGAGTTGGTGGCGCGCTCGACCTCCGTTGGCCAGCTTGGCGCGGACGTCTTCCGGACCCTTCCAGGTGTCCTGTCGGGCGCGGGTCGCATGCCAGTGGTCACGGTCGGTGTACTGGGTGAGCAGTACAACCATGTCGCATGGCTCACTGACTTCGTCGTTCGGATGTGGCTCTTCGGCGCGGAACATACCCAGGATGCGTGCGCCGGCGGCTTCGATAGCGGGCCAAATTTCCTCACGGCTCAGTCGCTCGAATTCGTCGAACGAGTCCTTCTGAATCCAAAATCGGCGCATGACGACGAGCATGAGATGCCTCCTGACCAGCACCTAGCATTATGACTCAAGGGATTGAGGAGCCACGTGAGCATATTGAGCCGAGTCAGGCGAATTTTTCGCCGAGGCATCGATGAGGAATCGACTGCGGCGCTGATCGACATGTTGGCGCAGCGCGGCGTCATTGCTCGCCAGCCAGCTGAACCGCGTCAAGTGCTTCAGGCGTTGTCCCTGGCTGCGGGCTCGCGGACACTGGCGGTCGCTGAGCTGGGGCAGGACGAGGCGCCTTTGCGATACGTCGTGGTGTCACGGATTGGCGGGGAGGCGGCAGGGCACTTGGGCCGAATCACCGTCACCGGGCTACATGTCATCCTCGATCGACAAGGGCTGCCCGAGCAATGGCCTTCCCGATGGGCGACCACGATCCAGGCGCAACCGAGCGAATCGCGGAGCGATATCGGGGAAGTTCGAGATTTCGTCTGGCGACCGGTCGATGCGACCGGGTCCAGTGTGTCGGAAGTGGTTGCGTTGTTGACGCAGAGTGAGCGAGTGACGCGCTGGGTCGATGGCGTCCTGCGAGAGCAATCGACGGTGCAGGTTGAGGTGGCGCCGACGGCATCGAGGGTGCGCGTCGCCGCGCATCAGAGCGGAGAGGCGCTGCCGCAACCGAGGACGGTTGAAGCGATGCTGACAGTGGCGCGGGCAATCGCCGGGAAGTAGACGATTCGTTGTCCGATCGATTGCGTCGATTGCTGGCGGAGGGGGAGGGATTCGAACCCCCGAGACGCTTGCACGCCTAACGGTTTTCAAGACCGCCGCCTTCGTCCGCTCGGCCACCCCTCCGTAGGCCTCAGCCTATCAGGGGCTTCAACGTCAGCCGCCCCAGCTAGTTCAGCTGGGGCGGCGCGTTGTGACGGAATGAACGTCGAGAGGCTAGAAGCTGGTCAGAACGGTGCGGGCGACCTCGCCAGCTTTCATCGCGCGGAAGGCTTCGTTGATGTCCTCGAGCGGAGCGGTGATAGTGACCATCTCGTCGAGCATCAGACGACCCTGACGGTAGTACTCAACCAGGTTGGGCATGTCGGTGCGGAACCGATTGCTGCCCATGCTGGAACCCTGCAGGACTTTCTCGGAGAGCAGCTCGTGCGCGGGGATTTCCAGTGTCTGGCCGAGCGGCACCATGCCGATGATGGTGGCGACGCCGCCGCGCTTGATCGCCGCGAAGCATTGCTCGGCGACGGTCTTGAGGCCGATCGCTTCGAAGGAGAAGTCCACGCCCTCGCCATCGGTCATATCACGAATCGCGCCCACCGGGTCGCCGCTGGACGCGTCGACCGAGTGCGTCGCGCCGAGGTCTCGCGCCAAGGCGAGCTTGTGCTCGTGCAGATCGACGGCGATGATTTGCTTCGCTCCAGCGATGCGGGCGCCCTGAATGGCCGAGAGGCCGACCCCGCCGGCGCCAAAGACGGCGACCGTACTGCCGTGATGCACCTTGGCGGTATTGAGCGCCGCGCCGGCGCCAGTCATGACGCCACAGCCGATCAGGGCCGCCTTATCGAGTGGCATCTCGTCGTCTACGTAGACCAGCGCGTTCTCGTGCACCAGGGTGTACTCGGCGTAGGTCGAGAGGTTGGCAAACTGCGCGACCGGTGAACCGTTCCAGGACAGGCGCGGGTTCTGATCTGGTCGGCGCTGAGTTTCGGGGCTACGGCACAGATTGGGTCGTCCACTGAGGCAGTACGAGCAGTTGCCGCAGAAGACCGAGAGACACATGATGACGTGGTCGCCAGCCTTGAACTGCTCAACCAGCTCGCCGACTTCTTCGACGATCCCCGCGGCTTCGTGTCCCAGGATGCCAGGCGACTGGAAGGGGTAGAGACCCTCGACAAAATGGAGGTCGGAGTGACAGACGCCCGAAGCGGCGGTCTTGACCAACACCTCACGTGGGCCTGGCTTGTCGACATCGACGCTTTCGATCGTCAAATCTTGGTTGGGGCCATGGAAGACAGCGGCTTTCATCTGGGCATCCTTTCTGGGCACGGCGCACTGTCGCGCCGTCGCGCTGCGTAGTCTAAGGCTTCAGACGGCATCTTGCGCGATGTGGTACCGGGAGAGGGGCTCGAACCCACACGGCCGTGAGGCCAGCGGATTTTAAGTCCGCCGCGTCTGCCAATTTCGCCATCCCGGCGCGGACCAGTGCTCTCTGACGATATCGAACATTATCAGCGCGTATCTGCGCGCATACGAATTCGGGCATAATTGCCAATGATTTGCAGCGAATTCGTCAGGGATCGGCGGCTCACGCGCTCCAGGCGGCGGCGCTCCGGCCTGAGTCCAACCAAAGCCGTGCGCGTCACGCAGCAGGGAAGCGATCTCGCCGTCAGCCCAGAATATAGGCGGGTACGAGCCGATCATATCCCTTATCGCTCAGTCGCCAAGCTGATGAGACGCCCGTCGGTGGCAATCGTAATGTCTCCATGATCGAGGGTCGTGATCGATCTCGCGCCAATCCGCCACAGAGAGTCAATGACTTCCTCGTGTGGGTGACCGTGAGGATTGTCTGCTCCGGCGCTGAGAATCGCCAGTGTTGGCCGGACCGACTCGAGGAACAGCATTGATGAGGAAAATCGACTGCCCTGGTGAGCGACCTTGAGCACATCGGCCCGGAGATCGCAGGGCTGCCGGGCGTGCGCGCAAGGATTGCGGACGAGTTCCAGTTCCTGTTCGACGTTGATGTCTCCCGTGAACAGGAATGCGGCGTCGCCGTAGCGGGCGCGAATCACGATCGAGGTTGAGTTTGGATCCTGCACATAATGGTCGGGCAAACCGTCGGTTGGAGGCCAGAGCACGTCAAGGAGCAGTCGGGTGTCGCCCGGGAACTCGATCTG
>RKRS01000202.1 GCA_007571275.1 Dehalococcoidia bacterium | reverse complement strand
GTCTGAGACCGTGCCTGGCGGAATCGCCCCCCCGCGGGTGGCCATCCCGACGCCGCTGCGGCGCTGGTGGCGCGGACAGCCCCGACTGGCGCTGGAGGACTCACCCGCAGCGCAACTGGTCACGCTGACGGCGATGGCGCCGGTCGAGCGCCTGCTCGTGCTTGGTCCGGACTCGCCAGCGCTGGCCGCCCTGATCGGCGACAGCGCTGAGCTCGAGCCGACCCCGATCGCCGTCCTCACTGACGACTGCGCGGCGGTTGAGGCAGGGGGCGCGCACGTGCTGCGCGGCGATCCGCGCCGCCTGCCGCTGGGCGACAGCCAGATCGACGTCGCCGTGGTTCCGCATCAGCTGCGGCACTGGGACGACACATTGGCGCTGCGGGCGCTGGAAGAGCTTTGGCGCGTGCTCGACCACAACGGCATCGCCGTGCTCTGGGAGGTGGCGCCGTCGCGGTCGGCGGCGGTCAATGCGATCTGGTCGGCGACGCTGGCCAGGAACGGGCGTCAACCGAACCTGCGAACCTTTGGCCAGCTCGGCCAGCTGGCGTATGACGCCGGCTTTGCCTGGGTGCAGACACTGCCGCTGCGACCGTTCCTGTTTCCGCCCGGCCCACGCCTGACGGTGCTGGCGCGCAAGGAGCACTACCGGTCGGATGGCGGCGGGCAGCGGTCAAGGCGCTGAGTAGAGACGGCGCCTGCGCGCGTACTCAAGCGCCGCCGACGGCACGTCGGCCGACACATCCTCGCCGGCGCGAATTCGCTCCCGCAGGTCTGAGGCCGAGAGCGCGATCGGTTCCATCGGCACCCAGTCCAGCCAGCGGCCGAGGCCCGGGATGATTCGATCCAGGCGACGGCGATCGAGTTCGGCTCCCGGACGGACGGCGGCGGCGATCCGCGCGCAGCTGAGGATCTCGTTGGCCCTGTGCCAGTGCGGCAGGTCCAGTACTGCATCCGCGCCCATGATCCACCAGAGCTGTGCAGCGCCGCGCTCACGCAGTTCGCGCACGGTGTCGAGCGTGTAGGTCGGTCCGTTGCGCCGCACTTCCATGTCCGACACCTCGAGTCCGCCGCGGCGCTCGGCAGCGGCGGCGACCGTCATCGCCAGGCGGTGCCTGGCCGGCGTCACCACGCGGTCCCGCTTGCGCCATGGATCGCCGGCGGGGATCAGGATCAGTCGGCCCAGCTCAAGGGCCTGGGCCGCCGCATCGGCGAGGTGCAGATGAGCGCGGTGCAGGGGATCGAAGGTGCCGCCCAGCGCGCCGACACGCTCGTGCGGGGTAAAGCGGAGCTCGGCGACCTCGGTTGGATCGGCCACAGGCGTCAGCGCTCCCACTCCCAACGGATCCGGGACTGGCCGATGCGGACAACGTCGCCGGGCTGACAGCCGGCTCGGTGCAGCGCCGCTGCCACGCCGCGCCGGTCGAGCCAACGATATGTTTCCGCCAGAGCCTCATCTTCGCCGAGCTCCATCATCGAGACAAATCGCTCGACCGATGCGCCACTGACCTGGAAGAGACCGGAGGCCAGCTCCTCGACCTCGAAGCGCCGACTGTCCTGTCGGGGCCGCACGACCGGGAGTTGGGCCGCGCGCGGCGCCTCTCGCTCCCTGAGTTCGGCCAGGGCGGTGGCGCAGGCGGCGACCAGCGCGTCCGTGCCCTGGCCGGTCGTCGCCGAGCAGAACAGCGGCGCTGATCCCTGAGCGGCGAAGAGCGAGGCGATCTCATCGCGGAACAGCTCAACCTCTTCCAGGTCGAGCTTGTTGATCACCACGATCTGCGGTCGGGCGGCCAGCTCCGCCGAGTAGCTGGCCAGTTCGCGGTCGACCAGCGCCTTCGCAGCCAGCGGATCGTCCTGCGAGCCGTCGACCAGGTGCACGAGCAGCCTTGTCCGCGAGGTGTGGCGCAGGAAATCGTGCCCCAGGCCCGCGCCCCCGGCTGCGCCCTCGATCAGGCCAGGCAGATCAGCCATGACGAACTCGTCCCAACCGACCGATACCACGCCCAGGTGCGGCTCCAGCGTGGTGAACGGGTAGTCGGCGACGCGCGGGCGGGCGGCGGTCAGGTGGCGTAGCAGCGACGACTTGCCGGCGTTCGGGAGACCGACAATGCCGACGTCAGCCAGCACGCGTAGCTCGAACCTGAGCCGACGGCGCTCCCCGGCCTCGCCTCGCTGCGCGACGCGCGGGGTCTGGTTGGTAGAGCTGCGGAAGTACATGTTGCCCTGTCCGCCGCGACCACCCCATGCCACGACCAGGGACTGCCCGTCCTCCCCCAGATCAACCAGCTGTTCAGTCTCAGCGCCGTTGACGCGGGAGACGATGGCGCCGACTGGCAGTTCCAACAGCATCGTCGCGCCCGCGCGCCCCCGCTTCTGGTTGGTTCCGCCGTTGGCCCCGGCCTCGGCGCGGAATCGGCGCTGCCGTCGATACCGTCGCAGCGTGTTCAGCTGTCCGCTCGCCACGACGACCACGTCGCCGCCGCGTCCACCGCGTCCGCCATCCGGCCCGCCACGCGGCACAAATTTCTCACGTCGGAACGACACCGCGCCGCGACCGCCGGTTCCGCCCTCGACCTCGATTTCAACGGAGTCAATCATGTGTCGAGTTTATCCACAGACTCAACCTGCACTTCTCAGTCTGTGTTTAATCAAGTGGTCTTTGGAAATTTGATCTGTTTTTTACGCTGTCTGTGCATTGGAAAATGGGGATAACCGCACCTGGGCGCGTGCGGGACGCGGGACTGGGCGTCCGGGGGCGTGCGGGCCTTGTGGAACGCTACTGCCGGTCGATGGATGACGCGTGGACGCGTCGTGGATGAGGGCAGAGCGGTGGATGGCGCGTGGCGCACGGTGACAAGCGGTCGGGGACAGCGGGGCAATCGCTCAGACGGCAACTGGAGGCCGCTAGAGATGCAGGCGGGAGCGAATCTCAGAGATTTGCTGCAGCCACCACTGCGCCTCGGACTCGGTCGAGTTGGCGAGCAGCCCTTCGACCTTGTCGCGACCGTGCAGCACGGTCGAGTGGTCGCGGCCGCCGAGCGCTTCACCGATCGCGCTGAGCGAGAGGTCGGTGTGGTGGCAGGCCAGGTACATGACCAGCTGCCGAGCGCGGGCCGTGCGGCGATCCTTGCGCGGGGCTGTGAACAGCTCTGGGGCGACGCCGGTCAGGTCGGACGTGGCGGCGATCAGTTCGGCCACGGTCGGCTTCGCCTTGCGCGTCTCTTCGGGCACGTGGCCGGCCAACGCGCGCATCACGATGCTGGGCGTTACCTGCGAGCGCTCGCTCTCCGCGAAGACCCGCACACGCTGCAACGCTCCGAGCAGCGAGCGCACATTGGTGCCCCCGCGCTCGGCGACCATCAGAATCGTTGGCTCGTCGATCTGCAAGTCCCAGTCACGGCTCTTGCGCTGCAGAATCGCCATCCGCAGCTCGAGGTCCGGCGGGTTGATCTCGACGACCAGCCCGCCCTCGAAGCGGGTCACCAGCCGCTCGCCGAGGCCGGTGAGCCGACGCGGCGGCAGGTCGGATGCGATCACGATCTGCCGGTTGCGCTGATGGAGCGCGTTGAAGACGTTGAAGAACTCGTCCTGAGTCTGGACTTTGCCGCCGAGCTTCTGCACGTCGTCGACGATCAGCACTTCAGCAGACTCGTACTTCTCCTGGAATGCCGCGCGCTCGCCGCTGCCGACGCTGTTGACGAACTGGCGCACGTAGGACTCGGTGTCGACCAACACCGTGTAGTGCGACTGCATGGTCACGTGGGCGATGGCGTGCAGCAGGTGGGTCTTGCCGAGCCCGGAGTTGGCGTAGATGAAGAGCGGGTTGGTGTCCTCGCCGGGGTGAAGCGCGACCCGCCGCGAGGCCGTCGCCGCGATCTGGTTGGAGGTTCCTTCAACGAAGCGCTCGAAAGTCGCCTGGTTGAGCACGGCCGGACGGCTGCGCGCGGGCTGGATCGGCAAGCGCCGCTCACTATCCAACGGAGCGCTGGGCGGCGCTGGCAGGTCAAGCGCTGGCGCGGCCGGTTCGGGGCGGGCGGCGACCCGTAGCTCGATCTCCATGGGTCGCCCGGCCGCCTGTCGGACGGCTGAGGCGAGCTGGGGGTAGTAACTGCCGCGCAGGGTTTCGAGCTTGATCACGGTGGGAACGCCGACATGCAGCACGCCGCCGCGAATCTCGATCGCGTGCGTCTCGGCGAACCAGGTCTCGAACGCCTCGCGATCCAGCGAGTCTCTGAGCAGTTCCAGGGCGCGTCGCCAGATGGCGCGATGGTCAGAGTGTGGGTCGTTGAATGAGCGGGCAGAGCGGGTGACCATGCTGGCGAAAGCTCCTTGTGACCACACCTCTGCGAGCGATGTGGGCGACCACTCGTGGCGCCCACAACACCGTCGCGCTCGGGGTTGTTCTGAGGGAACATACTAATCAGCGAAAGCGCATACAACAGCACCCCGGCAAACCCCGCTGAGTAGTCTGCCTACCAGATAGAACATCCACAATTTCCCCCAGATATCCACCGACCTCTTGACAGGTTGCCTGGCCTTGCCAACCTGGCCTCTCATGTCCCTTTCCCGCTCCGCTGCGGAGCGCGCGTAGAATGCGCGAAACGCGCTACGTGATCTCGTTGGCGCAGCGCGATAACCGCTCGGCGCGTAGCCGGGCGGGAAGGGTGTTGGGCCATGCTGATCGCCATCGATATCGGCAACACGACCCTGCAGATCGGTGTGTTTAACGATCGTAAAATTGTCCATACCTGGCGGCTGGCGACGCAGCACGACCGACTGTCGGATGAATACGGCATTTTCGTCGCCTCGCTGCTGCGCTACGAGGGCATCCAGATCACCCAGATCGATGGCGCCATCATCTCCTCGGTCGTCCCGGCGCTCGCGCCCGTGTTCCAGGACGTCTGTCGCAAGTTCTTGCGCACCGAGCCGCTGCTGGTCTCGCCGCACATGCGCAAACCGGTGCGTATCGGCATCGAGCACACGGAGGAATTGGGCGCTGACCGCATCGTCGACGCCGTCGCCGCCTGCTCGCGCCACGGACCGCCGCCGCTGATCGTGGTCGACTTCGGGACGGCGACGGTGTTCGACGCGATTAATGAACACGGCGTTTACATTGGCGGCGCGATTTCGCCCGGTATCGGGATCGCCACCGAGGCGCTGTTCCAGCGCGCGGCGCGACTGGCGCGGATTGATCTCGACCGCCCGCCAGCGGCAATCGGGACGCGGACGGAGACCGCGTTGCAGAGCGGCATCCTGTTCGGTTATGTCGGGCTCGTCGAGGGAATCATCGCCCGCTTCCGCCAGGAGCTTGGCGAGGCCAGGGTCGTCGCAACCGGCGGCTGGGCGCCGCGCATCGCCGAGGAGACGGCGGTGCTCGACGTGGTTGATGAGGACCTCATCCTGTGGGGCCTGCGCGAGCTCTATTACTACAACGCTGAGGGCACGCCGTGAACTCCGGGGGCGATCCGCCAACACCGCAGCCGCTGCGCGGGCGTCGCGTCACGCTCGGCGTGACTGGCTCGATCTCGGCCTACAAGAGCGTCGAGGCGGCGCGCCGCCTGGAGGACGCGGGCGCGATTGTCGACGTGGCGCTGACGCCCTCGGCCGCGCGCTTCATTCCCCCGCTGACCTTCCGCTCGCTGGTCAAGGGCGAGGTCGCGGCTGATCTGTGGGACCCGTCGGCGCCGGCCGAGCAGCACGTGGCGATGGGGCGGCGCGCCGACGCGATGCTGATCGCGCCCGCATCGGCGACCACGATTGCCAAGCTCGCGCAGGGCATGGGCGACAATCCGGTGACGTTGACCGCGCTTGCGACCAGCGCGCCACTGGTGGTCGCTCCCGCGATGGACTCGGTGATGTATGGCCAGCCGGCGGTCCAGGCGAACCTGGAGCTGCTCAAGGCGCGCGGCGTGTTCATCGCTGGCCCAGCGATCGGTCGCCTGGCCTCAGGCGGTCGCGGACTCGGGCGACTGATCGAGCCGATTGAGCTGGCCGCCGCCGTCCGTTCGGCGATTGGCCGCACGGTCGGCGATCTGCGCGGGCGACACGTCATCGTCACCGCCGGCGGCACACGGGAACCGATTGATCCGGTCCGCTATGTCGGTAATCACTCGAGCGGCAAGATGGGCGTCGCCGTAGCTGAGGCGGCGCGCGACCAGGGCGCGGCGGTCACGCTGATCACGACCCAGCCGCCGCCCGCTGGTCGCTACGGGATCGTCGTGCGCTCCGTCGGCACGGCGGTTGAGATGCAGAAAGCAATCCAGCAGGCCGCGCGCGGGGCTCATGCGTTGGTCATGGCGGCGGCTGTGGCTGACTATCGCCTGACTGAGGCGGCTGAATCCAAGCTCAAGAAACAGGATGCCGAGCAAGCAGGCATGACGCTCGAGCTGGTCGAGAATCCCGACGTGATCGCCTCAATCGAGGCGCCGCACCTGCTCAAGGTCGGTTTCGCTGCGGAGACCGATGACCTGATTGCGAACGCCCGGGCCAAGATCGAGAAGAAGGGTCTGGCCTTCATCGTGGCCAACGACGTCACCCAGCCCGACGCCGGCTTCCAGGTCGACACCAACCGCGTCGTGCTGCTGGACGCTTCAGGCGAGCCGCAGCGTCTGCCGTTGCTGCACAAGTACGACGTTGGCGTGGCAATCCTCGAACGACTCAAGTCGCACCCCAGCTGGCCGACTCGTAACGGGTAGCGCACGCGGCCCAGCAGACCGGTTGGGCGCATGACAGGGGGTTCACTACTGGCTAACATGCGCCAGTCGCGCAAACTCGCCAGAGTGACTCTAGCGGCCGATCCGCATTGGCAGTGGACGAGAGGAACGAGTGACGCTGGTGGAGCAGTCACGCCTCTTCGCTCCTGACGCCCGCATCGAGCGCGCTGACTACCGTGACTTTCTCGGTGGTCTCGAACCGAAGTCGGTTGACCTGGTTCTGACTGATCCGCCATACGCCATCAGCCGCAAGACGGGATTCCAGCACGTTCGCCAAGGCGTGAAGCGGTTTGCGGTCTCGATGGACTTCGGTGACTGGGATCACGCCGAGATTGATCTCGGCGCTCTTGCCGCTCACCTCTTCCGCTGTCTCCGTGCGGGAGGTACGGCAATCGTCTGGTACGACACCTGGAAGCTGACCGATGCCCGCAAGAAGTTTGAGGCTGCCGGCTTCGGAATGTTCCGCATGGTCATCTGGGAAAAGACGAATCCTGTCCCGCTCAATAGCCGGGTGACCTACCTCTCGAACAGTCGCGAAACAGCGCTTGTCTGCGT
Organism: Dehalococcoidia bacterium; assembly: GCA_007571275.1. GTDB lineage: Bacteria > Chloroflexota > Dehalococcoidia > Bin125 > Bin125 > Bin125. The sequence goes on along the minus strand of RKRS01000202.1, from coordinate 13,115 downwards.
CAAGGGAAGTAAGCCAACGTTCAATAGCGCCTATGACAATGGTGTCTATGCCATGCCAATACCGCGACACAACGGGCGTCGAGTCCACCCGACCCAGAAGCCGCTGGCGTTGTTTATCGAACTGGTGAACAAGCACAGTAATCCCGGCGACCTCGTGATTGACCCCTTCCTCGGCAGCGGCACCACCGCAGTCGCTGCGCAAAACGGGGGGCAAGGGCGTTCGCCGGATGCGACATAGACGCACGCTACGTCGATGCTGCGCGACGGCGGCTGACCAGTGGCTAGGCCGACGCTGGGCGATCTCTTCATCAAGCTCGCTGAGCCGGACGAGGATGGCTTCAGTCGCCAGGTGTCAGTGCAGGAATTCGTGGACGAATACGAAGGTCTGAGGTTGGGAAACGGGGGAAGCTGGTGTCGCGACGACGGCCCACTGGCGAGACGATTCAATGTCCGCCGAAACAAGGCAAAGGGCAAGATCGTGAGCGTCGAGCTTCAGGGGTTCAAGAAACAGCCGATTATGAAGCCGATACCTAGTCATGTCCGTGAGAAAATTACTGGCCAGCCCTGCGCCGTGCTTGCTGTTCGCTCTGTGGAAGTTGATCACAAGGACGGGAGGAGAGACGACCCGCGGTTGACCGACCCAGCCAAGGTGACCGTCGACGACTTTCAGCCTCTGTCGAAGGCTGTCAACGTGGCCAAGCGCCAACACTGTAAGCAGTGTCGCGAGTCCGGTCAGCGCTTCGACGCTCGGCGTCTCGGCTACCTGGTCAGTCAATTCAAGGGGAATGGCGTCTATCACGGCACATGCGTGGGTTGCTACTGGCATGATCCGCGCCGGTTCAACGCCGAAGTGTCGCGGCCTCTTGGCTGAATTCGACAGGCGCGGCGGGCGGGCGCTGGCTAGTCTTCGGGCTTGAGTCGGACCGCGGTGCCGTACATGTAGACCTCGGCCATGTTCTGTCCGATGTCCGAGGTCATCATCCTGACCCCAACGATCGCGTCGGCGCCGCCCTCGGCGGCGGTTGCCTCCAGCTGGGCCAGCACGTGCTCACGGGTTTCGGTCATCAGCTTGGTGTAGGCGTGAATTTCACCGCCGGCGAGGCTCTTGAGCCCCGCGAGAATGTCGCGTCCGACGTTACGCGAACGCACGCTGTTGGCTCTGACCAGGCCCAACACCTCAGCGATTTCCCGGTTGGGCACGGTTGGCGTGGTCACGATCAGCATCTCAGGTTCCTTTCCTGGCCCGCGCGCCAGTCGCCCGACGCGCTTTCAGCCTATTGAATCGCGTTGCGATCAGCCATGCCGCCGCGCAGACGGCAATCCCGGCGAAGGCGTCCAGGGTCCAGTGGTTGGCGGTCGCGACGACCGCCCAGGACTGCGACAGCGGAATCGCCAGCGCGAACGTTCGCATCGCCGGATGGGTCGATGTCTGCCAGACAGCGATCCCGGCCAACAGCGCCCAGCCGACATGCAGGGAGGGCAACGCGGCATAGGGGTTGACGAACAGGCCGACCTCCTGCGCCTGATAGGCGGGCGCGGCGCGGATGGCCAGCGTATCGATGTACCCCAGCTCGGGCATCAGTCGCGGCGGCGCAGTGGGGAAGAGGAAATAGGAAACCATCCCCGCGGCGGCGGAGAGCAGGAGCGCGTTGCGAAACGTGCGCCAGGTCTGGCGGTGCGATCGCCAGAGCCAGATCGCGAGCGCGATCAGCAGCGGCATGTGCCCCCAGAAGTAGGTCCCGTTGGCGAAGTCGATCAGCGCGTCGGAGCCCAGGACGGCTTCGTGCATCCATACCTCCCAATCGAGGCGCAGGCGCTGCTCCAGCTCGAGGATGTCGCGGGCGCGTTGAAACGCCTCGTCGGCGCGGTCCGACACGGCGCCGCGGACCAGGTAATAGACCAGTCCCGCGACCGCGACGGCCGCCAGTTCGCGTAGGAATTCCCGCATTTCGTCACAGTATTCCCAGTGATCGCTAGGATGATCCGTGTGACCAGACTGCCTAGACTGCTCTGCGCCTCGCGCCTTGAAAGACACCCATGGATATTTCCGCCAGTAGCCAGCCTGTCCTCGAAGCCGCTGTCGATCATCTGCTGATCTTTGCGACCAAGGGTGACGACATCCTGGAGGGTGGCGCGCTGCGCCAGCTCAACGACGCTCTCGATGGCGGTCTCGCGCCGCTCGTCAACTCGGGCGAGCTCAGCGGCGCGGCGAACGAGATCACAGTCGTGCATACCTTCGGGCGGACCGAGGCGTCACGCGTGATTATCGTCGGCCTCGGTCCGGCCGAGCGGATGGGTCTGGATGAGATTCGTCACGCCGCCGCCAACGGCGCCCGCCGCGCCCGCTCGCTGTCCTCGGGGACGCTGGCGGTCGCTGTCGACGGCGAGTCCTGCGGCTTCAGCAGTGAAGCGATCGCCGGCGCGATTACCGAGGGTCTCGACCTCGGCCTGTATCGATTCGATCGCCATCAGACGCCGAAGCAGGCTCCGAACGTGCTTGAGCGCGTGTCATTGCATGCGGATCACGTCGCTGGCGTGGAGGCGGGGGTTGCCGAAGGACGCTCACTCGCTGGCGCGGCGAACTTTGCCCGCGACCTGGCCAACGAACCGTCCAACCTGCTCACTCCGACCGAGCTCGCGCACCGCGCCGAGGCCTGGGCGGCCGACCACGACGTCGACATTGAAGTGCTCGACGAAGCGGCTGCGGCCGAGTTGGGTATGGGCTCCTTCCTCGGCGTGGCCAAGGGCTCGCACCAACCCGCCAGGTTCCTGATCCTGCGTCACCGCGGCGGTGGCGATGAGCCCGGGCTTGGCTACTGCGGTAAAGGCGTCACGTTCGACACCGGCGGCATCTCGATCAAGCCGGCCGCCAACATGGAAGCGATGAAGCAGGACATGTCCGGCGCAGCGGCGGTCGTCGCGGCGATGGGCGCGATCGCTGACCTCAAACTGCCGATCAACGTCACCGCGCTGGCGCCCTGCACCGAAAACATGCCCGGCGGCAATGCGATCAAGCCCGGCGACCTGCTCACTGCCATGAACGGCGCGACGATCGAGGTGATCAACACCGACGCCGAAGGTCGCCTGATCTTGGCTGACGCGCTCTCCTACGCCAATCACCTCGGCCTCTCGCCGCTGATTGACGTGGCCACGCTGACCGGCGCCTGCGCGATTGCGCTGGGCGATGTCGCCACGGGCGTGATGGCCAACGACGACGATCTGGCGGCTGAGGTGATCGCGGCGGGCAAGCGCGCGGGAGAGAAATTCTGGCAGCTGCCGATGTTCCCTGAGTACGACGAGCAGATCCGCAGCCAAGTGGCAGACGTGAAGAACACGGGCGGTCGGTTGGCTGGCGCGATTACGGCAGCCAAGTTCCTGGCCCGCTTCGCCGGCGACACTCCGTGGGCGCATCTGGACATGGCCGGCACCGACGACGCCAGCAAGACGCGTGGAACGCAGGTGAAGGGAGCAAGCGGCGTGCCGGTGCGCTCGCTGGTCCGTTTCGCCGCCGCCCGCGCCGAGGCGTCCGCCTAGACTTGACCCTGCAGGAAAAGAGCGCACCATGGCCGAGTTTGAACGTCTGACCGAGCTGCCCGAAGCGGAAGAACGCGCCCTGCGCGACCAATATCGCGCCGAGATGACCGAGCTCGCGGACAAGTTCTGCGAGGAGCGCGGCTACATCCTGATGAATGCCGATCAGACGATCGAGGATTTCGTCAACATGCGGATGCGCTTCGGCAAGTTTTATTGTCCCTGTCAGCCGGCCAACAACGACGACACAATCTGCGTCTGCGAACCGGTGCTCAATGGTCTGGTCGACTTCGAGGGCACCTGCTTCTGCAACTTCTTCACCCTGCCTGAGGGCAAGACGCCGATCAAAGAGGAGATCGACATCGACCTCTAGGCCGAGTCGCATCCGCTGGGCTGGTCGCGCTTAGTTGTGGTGCTGGAAGATGGGTAACGGCGCTAACGGCGCGTAGATCTCGACCGACAGCTCGTATACCTGATCGGCCCAGGAGTCCCAGTCGCGGCGGGCGACTTGCGCCTGCTCGGACGAGAGGGCGGCTTGCACGACTGTTTCGTCCTCGAATGTGTAGCCCATCAGGTGCGCGCCAGCGATTGGATCGGAGGCTCGCACGCGGAAGGCGGAAACGATCCCGGGAATCTCGAGCACGTGGGGCAGGTGGGTCTTGCGATGCCACTCCTCGAAATCCCCGAGCACGGTCGGATCGAGTCGCGCCCGTACGATCATGATTGGGTGTCGCATCAGCACAGCCATGTGCGCAGTGTCGCATACGTGACCGAGAATGCCGCAATCGGCGTGGACAGTCTGATACTGTCTAGTCAACGAGACGACCAAGTAGCGCAGAGGCGGGGAGCAGGCGGTTTGGACAGCCGCCAGCAAACTTGATACGAGCCAGGTACACATCCAAGGCCATGCAAGCCCGTCGCGCATCATCGCCATACGGCGCGGAGCACACATGCTGAGCAAGGATGAAAAGGCCGCTATTGCGGAACGCTTCGGACACCACGAGAACGACACGGGCTCGCCCGAGGTCCAGATCGCGCAGTTGACTGAGCGAATCTCGCGGCTGACCGAGCACCTGCGCGAGCACCGGCACGACTATCACACGCGGCGCGCGTTGATGAAGCTCGTCGGTCAGCGTCGGCGTCAACTCGCGTACCTCAACCGCGAGGACGTCAACCGCTACCAAACGCTGATCACGGCGCTGGGCCTGCGTCGCTAGGCGTAGTTGGGCGAGCGTCGCGAGCGAGTCTCGGGCGAATTTGGCGACGCGCCGTTTGATCGGCGTTGCTCATATCGCCCCTGTTGCTGAGGAAGCGCAGGCTCGGGGCGAGCAGAGGAACACCAGGAAGTACAGGAACATACCCACACATGGAAATCACTACCCGCACGATCCAGCAGGAGATTGCCGGACGCACACTCACGATTGAGACGGGCAAGCTCGCGCACCAGGCCGGCGGCGCTGTCACCGTTCGCTATGGCGACACGATGATGCTCGGCACCGCGACGGCCTCCAAGCCGCGCCCGGGGATCGATTTCTTCCCGCTCTCGGTCGAGTTTGAAGAGCGGCTCTACGCCGCTGGCCGCATTCCGGGATCGTTCTTCCGACGCGAAGGGCGTCCGACGACCACCGCCGTGCTCTCGGCTCGCTTGACCGACCGCCCAATCCGCCCGCTGTTTCCCAAGGGCTACAACGACGACACGCAACTGATCATCACGATCTTCGCGGTTGACATGGAGAATCCGCCCGACACGCTAGGCACGATTGCGGCATCGGCGGCGCTGTGCGTCTCGGATATCCCGTTCGACGGGCCGGTCGCTTCCGTGCGGATCGGTCATGTCGACGGTGAACTGGTCCTGCAGCCCACCTTCGCCCAGCTTGAGGTTTCCGACCTGAACCTGGTCGTCGCCGGCACCAAGGACGCGATCACGATGGTCGAGGCTGAAGCCGGTGAAGTACCTGAGTCGCTGCTCGTCGATGCGTTGGCGATGGGCCAGGAAGCGATCTCCGCGATCTGCGAGATGCAGGAGGCGTTGGCCACTGAGGTCGCGCCGACCAAGCGCGAGTACACACCGCAGTCAGTCGACGCTGACGTCCTGGCCGCAGTTGAAGAGCGTATCGGCGACGATCTGCGCACAGCGTTGCGCGAGGCCGAGCACAAGGCGGACCGCGATAACCGTCGCGCAGTGGTCAAGGCGTCGCTGCTTGACAACCTCGACGAGGACGCTGATGCGGAAGCGTTCCGTGACGCCTTTGACGCGTTCGAAAAACGAATCGTTCGGCGCAGCATTCTCGACGAGGGCGTGCGCCCCGACGGTCGTGGTCATGCGGATGTGCGACCGCTCTCGGCTGAGATTGATCTGGTCCCGCGCACGCACGGCTCGGGTTTGTTCCAGCGTGGCGAGACTCAGGTGCTGAGTTTCACCACCCTGGCCGGCTCTGGCATGGCCCAACGCATCGATGACCTCACGCCGGAGGACTCGAAGCGCTTCATGCACCACTACAACTTCCCGCCGTTCTCGACTGGCGAGACCGGCCGCGTTGGCAATCCTTCCCGACGCAGCATCGGCCACGGGATGCTCGGCGAGCGAGCGATGGCGGCGATCCTGCCGCCGTTCGAGGAGTTCCCCTACACGATCCGCATCGTCTCCGAGGTGCTGGCTTCCAACGGTTCCACTTCGATGGCGTCTGTTTGCGCCGCCGTGCTCTCGATGATGGACGCTGGCGTTCCGATCAAGACGCCGATCGCGGGCATCGCGATGGGACTGATCAAGGAAGCGGACGACGTCGCCATCTTGACCGACATCGTCGGCATGGAGGATCATCTCGGCGACATGGATTTCAAGGTCGCCGGTTCCCGCGACGGCGTGACGGCGTTGCAGATGGACATGAAGGTCAAGGGCATCGACCTCGAGATCCTGACTCGCGCGCTTGAGCAGGCGCGCGCCGCGCGTCTGCAGATTATGGACGTGATGACCGAGTGCATCGCGGCGCCGCGCGAGCAGATGTCACCGCATGCCCCGCGGATTCTGCGCCTCGATGTGCCGCAAGACAAGATTGGCCAGTTGATTGGCCCAGGCGGGCGCAGCATTCGAGCGCTGCAAGATGAAACGGGCGCCGAGATCTCGGTCGAGGACGACGGCGCTGTTTTCGTCACTGCGGTCGACCAGGCCTCCGGCCAGGCTGCGTACGATCGTATCTCGGCCATGACTCGGGATATTGAGCCAGGCCAGATTTACACCGGCAAGGTGGTGCGCATCCTGCCATTCGGGGCCTTCGTGGAGATGGTGCCGGGCAAGGACGCGCTGGTGCACATTTCCGAGCTGGCCGACTACCGAGTCGACAAGGTCGAAGACATCGTCAGCGTTGGCGACGAGATGCAGATCATTGTGATCGAAGTCGACAACCTCGGTCGCGTCAACGCCTCCCGCAAGGCGCTGCTCAACGGCGATGCGGACTCAGCGCCGCGAGAGCCAAGAGAATCGCGTGAGCGCCGCCCGCGCGACGAGCGTCCGCCGCGGCGCGAGCGCGAACCGCGTGAACCAAGAGAGCCGCGACAGCGTCGGCCACGGGTAGCGCGAGACGCTGAATCAGAGGTCGAAGCGGAACCGATCCAGTCAGAGACCGCAGACGCTGCGGTTGAAGCTCCTGAACCGGATCTGCCGGAGCCAGTCGCTCCGGCGCCGCTCACCACCGCTCCCGGCGAGGAAGATTCCGCCGCTGTCGCGCCGCCTCGGGATGGTCAACCGCGTCGCCGACGTCGGCGTCGACGCCGAGGCGCTGGACAGCAGCAGTCGAGCGACCCCAATCAGGAGCCGCCGCCCGATCCCAATCGTCAGCCTGAAGCGCCACGCCAGTCGCAGGGCGAGTCTGAAGATCAGGAAGAGCGCCAGCCCGATACCAATGTCGCCCCGCGTCGCCGCAGCGGCATCCTGTCGCGGGTCAACATCAGGCGCGGACCTCAGAGCGAGGACGGTCCGCCACCGCCGCCGCGGCCGCCGCGTAGCGACTTCGGCGCGCCCAGCCGCTAAGTGGAATGATTGTTGAGTAGGTGGGTCATGATTCGCATTGTCATGAGTGGCGCCGGCAATATGGGTCGCCAGATCATGACTGCCATCGAGTCGGCCCCGGACCTTGAGCTGGTCGGCGCGCTGGATGGGCTTTCCACTGAGGCGTCGGTCGAGATCGCCGGTCGCCAGGTACCACTGAGCAACTCGCTTGACTCCCTGGCCAAGTGGGAACCTGATGTGGTGATCGACTTCTCCAACGCCGAGTGGACGGTGCAGCTCATCCCTGCCGCCGTTGCTGTCGGCGTGCGACCGGTGATCGGGACGAGTGGGCTGTCCGACGACGCGATCGCCGAGGCTGAGCGCCAGGTCAATGGAGCCGGGCTTGGCGGGGTGCTCGCCGCCAACTTTGCGCTGGGCGCGGTGTTGATGATGCATCTCGCCAACATCGCCGCGCCGCTCTTTGACTCGGTGGAAATCATCGAACAACACCATGACGGGAAGGTCGACGCGCCGTCAGGCACCGCCGTCGCGACAGCGCAGTCGATGCGCGCCGCACGAGATCGCGACTTCGGCCGCAAGGAAGCGGAGCGCCACAATATCGACGGCCACGACTCGCGTGGCGCTGAGCTGGGTGGCGCCTCGATCCATTCCGTGCGCCTGCCCGGTCTGGTGGCTCACCAGGTCATCGTCTTCGGCGGCAATGATGAGACGCTGACCATTCGGCACGACTCGATGAGCCGCGCCTCGTTCATTCCGGAAATTCTGCGCGCCGCGCGCGCTGCGCCCGACCTCGATCATCTCGTGATCGGGCTCGATCGCTTGCTCGGTCTGCGGACTGACTGATCCAAACCATCGGTACACACCACGCACAACAAGGAGTAAGACCGTGGGACGTGAATTGACCGTGGCCCTCGTCGGAGCGACCGGCGTCGTTGGGGCTGAATTCCTCAGGTGCATGGAAGAACGTCATTTCCCGGTCAAGGAACTCCGCCTGCTTGCCACGAAACGCTCCGCAGGCCGCGAACTCAGCTTCCGCGGTGAGACGCACGTTGTCCGTGAAACGACCCACGACGCGTTCGAGGGCGCTGACGTGGCCGTTATCTCCGCCTCGACCGCAGCCTCGAAGGAATACTGCCCGGCGGCGGCCGCGCGCGGCGCGGTTGCCTTCGATGACTCCTCTGCATTCCGCCAGCAGGAGGGCGTGCCGCTGGTCGTGCCCGAGGTCAATCCTGAGGACCTGCGCCAGCACAACGGGATCATCTCGACGCCGAACTGCACCACCGTGCCGCTGGTGCTCTCGCTGCACCCGTTGATCCAGGATCGCGCTGTCACCCGGATCATCGCCGATACCTATCAGGCCACCTCCGGCTCGGGCGGCGCCGCGGTCATTGAGCTCAAGCAGCAGAATGCATCGCTCGCCGGCGGCGAGTCAGTCGCCGACGATCAGATCAGCGAATACCCCAAGCAGATCGCCAACAACGCGCTCCCACAGGTTGATGTCTTCCTCGACGACGGTTACACCAAGGAAGAGTGGAAGATGCTGGTTGAATCGCGCAAGATTCTGCATCAGCCTGAGCTGCCGCTCTCCGCGACGTGCGTGCGGATCCCTACCGAACGCGCCCACGCGATCGCGGTCCATGCTGACTTCGACCGTCCGATCTCGCCTGAGGAAGCGCACGAACGCTGGGCGGCGCAGCCTGGCCTCTCAGTGATCGACGGCCGTGCGGCCGGCGAGTGGCCGACCCCGCTGGACGCTGACGGGATTGACGACACGCTGGTCGGACGCGCGCGCGTCGACGTGACCAACCCCAACGGTCTGGCCTGGTGGGTCGTCGCCGACAACCTGCGCAAGGGCGCCGCCCTGAACATCGTCCAGATGGTCGAGTGGATGCTCGAAGACGGCTGCCTCTAGCCGAGGGCTGTTGCGCTCTGTCCGCCTGACCTCTCGTCTCGGAAGCGGCGCCGAGTTGTAGAATTTACGCGCGTTCGGACAGTGAGCGCAGGGAGGAGGCCTGTGTGTCAGTTGCACATGTCAATCTGTCACGAGACGAAGAAATGGCGCAGGCTGGACTCCCAGGCAAGACGGGAGCTGTGGAAGTGGGCAGATCAAGCAGCGGTGGGGTCGGTGCACGCCCCAGCGCTTCGTATCGACCGTCATTCGTCTCAGGAATTGGCAGCCTGCTGGATTTGAGTGGTGCGGTTGTGACTCGGGACTATTCCACCCGACACGTAGACATACTTCCGCCGGAGCGCATGATCGCGAATGCATGGCGGTTCGTTGGTCATTCCTTGCGAGAGGTTCTGCCAGCGGATGGCAAACCAGCAAGTGTTGACAAGTGAGCGGCTAAGTGGCGCCGGATGAGCACGACGGGACCATCCTTCCTGAAGAGGCTGCAGAACAGGTTGACGTCAACCTGTCGGTTCGGCAGGAATCCTTCAGCGGGCCGCTTCCACACCCTTCGATTCTCAAGGAATACGAGGAGATAGAGCCTGGTTCGGCGAAACGAATCATCGACATGGCCGAGAGGACTTTGATTCATCACCAGGAAATGGAAGCAGAACAAGTCCGCAGCGAAGTCGCTTCGAGTCGCGAGGCTTGGGCCCGATCTCGGCTGGGAGCGATCATCGGCGGGGTTGTCGCTCTTGCGTTCGCAGCCGTGGCTCTGGGCATCGTGCTCGCCGGGTACCCAACGGCCGGCGCCGTGTTAGGCAGCCTAGAAGTCGGAGCATTGGTCGCTGCGTTCATGTACGGAACGCGACGGCAATGAAGCGTGTCGCAGAGACTCCACTTGCCTCGAAGCTCAGACGAAACCCCACTGCAGACCTAGTAGCCTCATTTGTCAGGCGACGCGAGAGGGAAAGCCTGCACGCGTCGACGTGACCAACCCCAACGGGCTCGCCTGGTGGGTCGTCGCCGACAACCTGCGCAAGGGCGTCGCCCTGAACATCGTCCAGATGGTCGAGTGGATGCTCGAAGACGGCTGCCTCTAGCCCATCCGTGCCAACCCCCTCCCAGCGATATCATGACGCTGAGGCGCTGTCGGCGAGGAGCCGCGTCAGGAGCAGGATCGAGACATGGCAACGGCGAGAGCCAGCGTTCGGTTTGAGTTTCAGCCGGAACGCTTCAAGGAGCTCATCCTTTATATCGCTCACCACTGTCGCGAGGATCCGACATTCGGCGCGATCAAGCTGAACAAGATCCTGTATTTCTCTGATTTCGCCGCCTACCGCATGCTCGGTCAACCGATCACCGGCGCCACGTACTTCAAGCTGATAGAAGGCCCGGCGCCGAGGCAAATGCTGCAAGCCCGAGATGACTTGATCCGCGAGGGGCGCATCGACATCGAGCGGCGACCGTACTTCAACGGTGTGCAGAGTCGTGTGGTCGTAACCGGCAGCGGGCCGAACGCGGAAGAGTTCACCGCTGCCGAGCGCCAAATTATCGATTCGGTCTCCACGTTTTTTTGGGGCAAAACTGCGCGAGAGGTCTCAGATTTCTCGCATCTCCAGCCAGGCTGCATTCTCGCCAAGGACCGTGAAGACATCCCTTACGAGACCGCTTGGCTGGGTTCGGACCCCATATCCCAATGGGACGAAGAAATCGGTAGGCAGATGGCCGAACAGTACGACCGAGCAACGAGATAGCTTCGCGTGAGCGACAAACCGACAGACTTGGACGACGGCTTTGAGATCGCTGAATCAGCCAGTTTCGCCACCGAAGCGAGTGCGATTTTCGGCTCCATTGAAGTTTGGGACGATGTGCGATTCAGTCTGGATCTTCTCCTTCGCCGAGACCCGAATCGTCTTCCGCAGAGCGCGCCAGTAGGAGCGGGTCGCCGTATTGTGCGGATCGCGCGCGCCCCGGCAGTCTTGCTGTTGTATGAGGTCGATCTCGAATCTCGCGTGGTGACGTATCTCAGCCTCAGGGTGCTTGATCCACCGACGCGGTTGGACCCGCAGTTCGATATCCACTAGCGGCAATCCCCCGCCGCCAACCTAGTAGCCTTGATCACCAGACGACGCGAGACGGAAAGCCCGAATCATGACTGACTCCAACGACGCTCCACACTGGGGACGTCTGTACACCGCCATGGTGACGCCGATGACCGAAGCTGGCGGCGTCGACGTGGAACAGGCCCAGCACCTGGCGAGCGCCCTGCTCAAGTCCGGCTCCGACGGCGGCAGCTCCCCCAGAGGGGGAGCGTTGATATAAGGCTCTGGCAGTTTCCTCAACGGGGAGCGGATGATATGAAATCTGGCAGCTTCTTCAACGGGGGAGCGTCGATATGGGCTCTGGCAGACTCTCTCAGGGGGGGGGTACTGGGAATGGTTGAGGAGCAGCGCTCATCGCCGGGGCGAGCGCGGTGGGGTTCCTCGCTTCCCCCAGAGGGGGAAGCTGTCACGTAGTGACTGAAGGGGGCTTCCCCGGAGCGGATCGCTCAGCGAGCGTCAGCGATTGCCTGTTGCGCTCGCTGGCCGAGTTCGGGCTGAGCCGACCACTCGGGGTCGAGCTGCGCACGGATATTCGCCGACCTGCTCGCGATGACAAACTCCTCGAGCGCCAACTGTTGTAGCGACTCGGTCAGGGTTTGCCCGGGATCCTGAGCCAATCTTCTGGCCCGCGTCCACCAGACCTGATGCATGGTCTCGTCGGTTGCCTGCATCAGGATTTCTTCCGTCACGGCGCGATGGCGGACGAGCGCGTAGAGGATTTGCACGGGCGTGTGTGGCGGTTCGATCTGCGCCGGCGGCAGCTGTTCGGGCCAGATCAGGCTGGCCTCCACAGCGCAGGCCTCGACCGCGCAATCGGCGAGCGAGCCGAGCGGTGTCGGTTGATGCAACTGCTCCAGCGTGGCTCCAGCGAGCGCCGTCGTCAGGACGCGCCTGGTCAGCAGCAGCGCGTAGCCCCAGGCCTCAGCCGCGTCGGATTTCATCAGTCTGCGAGCGGACTAGATCAGGTCCTGGCCGCCGGCGATATCCAGCGCCGAACGGATCTGCTCCTGAATACCCGTGTCCGGGTCGACCAGCGGCGCGCGCAGGGGGCCAGCGTTGAAGCCGATGTCGTTGAGCGCCCACTTGACCGGGGCGGGATTGCCGATCAGGAACAGCGCCCTGACCAGCGGCGCGATCTTGACTTGCAAGCGTCCCGCTTCTGCCGTGTCGCCCCGTTCCCAGGCGTCATACATCGCTTTGATCTGCCCACCCACGAGGTGCGAGAGTACCGAGACGGCGCCGTAGCCGCCCATCGCCAGAATGGCCAGGTTGTCGCCATCGTTGCCGCTCCAGATGCGGAAGGCGGGCGGCGCGGTACGGATAATCTCGGCGATCTGCTCGAGGTCGCCAGAGGCCTCCTTGACGCCGGCGATGTTGGGGCAGTCCTCGGCCAGCCGCACAGTCGTCTGCGCCGACATATTGAGGCCCGTCCGACCAGGCACGTTGTAGAGCATGATCGGGGTCTCGGGCACAGCGTCGGCGACGGCCTTGAAGTGCTGGTACAGACCCTCCTGCGAGGGCTTGTTGTAATACGGCACAACCTGCAGCAGGCCATCGATGCCGAGCTCGGCCGCCTGCTCGGAAG
>RKRS01000192.1 GCA_007571275.1 Dehalococcoidia bacterium | reverse complement strand
TGGGGACTGGGCAGCCCGTCTTGGCAGTTCACGTTGGGCGTGATTATCTGTCTGGGCGTTCTCGCGGTCGGCGCGATCAGCTGGCAGCGGACACTGTGGCGTCGGATTGTGTTGATCGGCTTGCTGGCAGCGGGTTGCTATGGATGGATGCTGCCTCACCTGGCCGCCGCCTAGCGCCGTGCTGCGGTGCGCGGCGCAGGGGTGCGTATACTCAGCTGAGTAACCTTATTCGCCCCTAGAGCTGGAGCCCCAGTGGATCCTCAGTCGATGCCCGGCACGATCCTGGACGCACACATTCACACCGTACGCGGCGCTGCCGACTCGGCGTTGCAACCCGCTGATCTCCTGTCCGAGGCCAACCGCATCGGGCTGACCGGAATCAACCTGACCGAACATGATCGGGTCTGGGAGCGATACGACTGGAACACCTACAACAACGAGATGCGCGACGCCGGGATCTATCTCAACCCCGGCATGGAGGTCTCGACTGATCTCGGGCACATCGTCGTCTTCGGCATTGACCAGTACTATCCAGGAATCCGCTCGGCGGAGCGGCTCCGCGAGGTCTGCGACGAAATCGGGGCGTTCATGTCCGTTGCGCATCCGTTCCGTCATTTCTTCGATCCGGTCACCTTCCGCCGTCGCGGTGAAGAGCCATTTTCAATGACCCCCGAAGAAGCGGCCGAGCGTATGCACGTGTTCCGGGTCGTTCACGGTATTGAGGTTGGCAACGGAGGCAACACGCGGCGTGAGAATCTCTTTGCCCTTGAAGTTGCGCGTATTCTCGGCAAGCCTGTGACGGGCGGTTCTGACGCGCATTCGACCTCCGGGATCGGCAGTTACGCAACGGTATTTCCCGAGCCGCTGACCTGCCCCGAGCAGACGATTCAGCTCCTCCACGACGGCGCGACGATCTGTTACGAAGGTCTCAACATCGGAGAGTTTCGCCCCTTCGGGCCTTGCGCTACCGACGAGGCGCCCTAGTCATCGATAACTGATACTGGTTCGGGGCGTGTCAGAGCAGGTTTACGCTGCCATCGATCTGGAAATGACGGGTCTCAAGCCCGGTTTCGATGAGATCATCGAAGTGGGGATTGTGCGCTGCACGCCTGAGCGTGTGCTTGAGCGCTGGAGCTCCCTGGTTCGCCCACTGGAGATGCCGCCGCTGCGGGTGCAGCGGATGACGGGTATCACCCCCGCGATGCTCGCTGATGCCCCGATCTGGTCCGAGATCGAGGAGCAGGTACGTAATCTACTGGACGGCGCGACCCTGATCGGGCACAACATTCAATTCGACGAGCGCTTCCTCGAAGCGGAAGGCATCAAGTCCGCCAGGCCATCAATCGACACCCTGCCGCTCGCGCAAATCATCGATCCCGCAGCGCCATCGCATCGGCTCGGTGACCTCTGCAGCCGATATGACATTGACCTCCAGGACGCTCACCGGGCGCTCGCCGACGCCGAGGCCGCCCGTCAGGTGTTCGTGAGCCTCGGGAACCTCTTTACCCGCCTACCTCTGTCGGCCCGCGACGCCCTGGATGAGATTGCCAGTCAGGACCTGTTCTGGAGCCCGGGCAGAATACTGCGCCAGTGGTCCCTCGGCGCAGCCAGAGTCGCCTCATCGCATCGTGAAACGATCCGCCCGTATGGCCCGCTTGAGCGGGCTAATCTGCCCCGAGGCTCGCTGGCCGAGCTGACCACCCAGGCATTCGCGTCGGTTTCGGACGAACGCTTCGAGGAGCGAGCTGAGCAACTGGACATGGCTCGCGATGTCGCCGACACCCTGCAAGGCGGCGGCACGTTGATCGTTGAGGCCGGCACCGGCACCGGCAAGTCACTGGCGTATCTGGTTCCCGCTGCGTTGTGGGCGCTCAAGACCGGCAACACGGTGATCGTGAGCACGCACACCATCAATCTGCAGCAGCAACTGGAGAGCAAGGATGTCGAGTTTGCCCGCAGACTCATCGCTGGTGTTTCTCCCGAGGCTGCGGAGGCGCTGAAATCAACTGTCGTGAAAGGGCGCGACAACTATCTGTGTCAGGAGAAAGTCGATCGGGAACTGGGACGGGTGACCGACTGGCAAGATCCCCTGCTGTTGGCTCGGGCGGCGGTTTGGCGCTCCACGACCGAGCGCGGCGATAGAGCCGAGCTGCGGCTCCCGACGCCAATGCTCCAGCAGTGGGAGCAGCTCACCGCACGCGACACGCCGTGTCTCTCTGATCCCGGCTGCCAGTATGTAACAAATGGCGCTTGTTTTCTCTCACGGATCCAGCGAGAGGCGGCCAGCTCGCACATCGTGATCGCCAATCACGCGCTCTTGGTCCGATCTCTGGTCACTGGCTCTGTCACGTTGCCCGACTCCGCCGTTGTCATCGTGGACGAGTCACATGCCCTGGAGGGGGTTGCAACGGACCAGCTGTCGTTGGAGATGAATGAGCCCTGGATGCTCCACATGATCCAACGAGGGGTCGAAGGTCCCGACTCGCTGGTCCAGGTCGCTGAGCGAGCAGGACTGCGCACGGCGCCGCAGCGTCTGAAGCAGACAGCCGCCCAAGCTGAGGTCCCGTTACAAGGGTTGTTTGATCAGATCGGCTCCTTTGCCAGCGAGTACGCCGACCACCAGCGTGGAAATGAGGACCGAGTCATCCTCAGTCAGGCCACTCGCAATACTGAGGCCTGGTCGGACCTGGAGCTGCTCTGGGAGGGCACGCACGCGTTGTTGGGCCAGTTGGCGGAGGCTGTCGAAGCAATTGTCAAGGATTCCAGCTCGGCGGCGATAGGGAAGCACGGTGAAGAAGAACGGGCGCTGCAGTCACTGACGATTGAAGCGCGGAATCTGCTGGATGAGCTGTCAGACCGCAGGCAACACCTCAACCGCGCCATGACCGAGTACTCCTACGACGACGTTGATTGGGTCACACGGGAGCATCGGAAGTCTGGCTCGACCAGCGTGCACACCGCGCCGCTGAGCATTGCTACGCACTTGCAGCCGCTTTGGCAGGAACGTCACGCGGCCGTCCTGACCGGCGCGACGCTGGCGACGAACGAGCAGGATCACGACGCGTTTAGCTATCTGCGCGATCGGCTCGGGATTAAGGATGCGGCTGAAGCGCAATATGGCTCACCATTCGACTATGCGCGACGCTGTCGCATCTACGTACCAACGGATAGCCTCGATGCGAACGATCCTGAACATCATGATTCAGTCGCCCATGCCGTGAAAACCCTGTCGATCGTCGCGGGGGGGCGGACCATGGTGCTGTTTCGTTCCTACAGCGCCATGGATCAGGTGGCGAAGCGAATCGGTCAGGATCTGGAGCAGGCTGGCCTGGTTCTGCTCAGACAGGGGCGCGATGGCGCTCCGGCTGCGATCGTTGATGCGCTCCGTCGTGATCCGAAGTCCGTCGTCTTTGGGGTTGCCGCGCTGTGGACTGGCGTCGACATTCCTGGTGACGCCCTGTCGCTGCTGATCGTGCCTCGCTTACCCTTTGCGCCACCAAACGATCCGGTGCTCAAGGCTCGCGGTGAACAGTACAGGAACGAGTTCCTGGAGTTCTCGTTGCCGGCCGCAGTGCTTCAGTTCCGCCAGGGCATGGGCAGGTTGATTCGTACCCAATCCGATATCGGCGCGGCGGTCATCCTCGATGGACGCGTCATTCGTAAACGATATGGACACCATTTCCTGGACGCCTTGCCACCGGCTCCGGTGATTCGGATGCCAATTGCTGAAGTGGCGAACGACTTGCGCGATTTTCTCCCTCCGATCGGCCAGTCGCGGTGATCACTGATGCCAAGTGGCCAAGATTGATCCAGGGCGAGCGTGCTGGCCTGCGTCAATTTGACGGTGATGTCGTCGATGCAGATTGGCTCGATGAAGCGGCTCAGGCTATCGCGGGTCGTGCAGCTCCCTGCGTTCTCCAGGATCGCCTCGACGACGGAGATCTGGGCTGGTGGATCGTCGGCGACGGCGACGTGGTCGGCGCGCTCTGCGGCAAGCTGGTGGAGCTAACTGACTCCCAGGCGTCCCGAGCGCTGATCTGGACGTGGCTGGCGGTCAATGCGCCGTGGCGAGCCTACGGTTACGGCGGCGCTTCGGTTCCCCTCCTCGAACAGGCTGCGCAGAGCGTTGGCGCGACCGTCGCTCTTGCGCCGTTGCCTGCCGACAATGGAGTGGCGCTCTACTTCTGGCTACGCTTGGGTTACACGCCGCTTCGGTCAGTGTTGGTCCACCCGGCCGACCAACCCACGGGCGTAGCAAGAGGCGCGCTCTGGATGCAGCGTCCACTTGAATCCATCGATGCAATCGATGCGCCGAGCCGCGAGGAGTAATCCCATGTCCCTGGTCATTCCCGATGATGTCCGCGATCGTGTCAACGGCGCGCTCGATGAAGGCTTTCCCCTGTCTTTTGTCGCGGTCGGCGCCGACTCAGAGCCGGTGGTCAGCTTCCGTGGTAGCGCGCAGACGTTCGGTGATGATGCGCTCGCGATCTGGGTGCGTGGTGAGCCCTCATCCACGCTGAACGCCATCGCCGAGAATCCCAGCGTTGCGATGCTCTATACGAACATGCCGTCGAGGAAGTTCTACATTTTCCGCGGACAGGCTGCCGTCACAACTGATTCAACCGAACGCGATCAGATTTGGGAAGGCCAACATGCGCTGGAGAAGGCGCGTGACATGGAACGGACGGGTACGGCCGTGGTGATCCGTCTCGATTCGGTCCAGGGCAGCGGAATCAATCTGACGCGGGAATAGTCGAATAGACAATCGCCTAGCGTCGACGCTCGCGACGGGCCTGCAACGACCGTCGGAACAGGCGTCCACCGCCGAGCCCAGCCATCACCACACCGACCCACAGCGCAACGTTCTCGGCGATCCCTCCGGCGAGCGCGAATGTCCAGCCAGCCCAGATGCCCAAACCCAGCGCCGTGACGATGCCTGCGGTGGGCATCCACGAACGTCGTTTCGTCTCTGTTGTCCGTACGAGCGGCGAATCAGCGCTGGGCGTGGTTGCCTGAGGCGTGCTTACAGTACTTCTTCTGCGACGTCTGCGCGGTCGCTGGCGTGGCACCCTAGCGCCTCCGCCGGGCGAGGTCCCGCGCCGTCGCTCCCCGCGCTGCCCTCTGGGCCCTGGGTTGCTCCGGAGGTTCTTGAGGCTCCGGGGCGGGAGGCTCAGCATCGTTTGGAGCCATTTCGCCCGCTTGCTCCATGAGACAGTTTTGACAAGCGAACTGCAGCGCCATCACCTCATCATCGATCCAGACGTCGCCGCAATCGGGCCCGGTCGCTGTGGTCGTCAGACGCAGATGGAAATACTCGCCGCAGCGATAGCAGTCCGAGCGCGCATCGGGAGCGGCCGGCTCGCCGCATACGGAGCAGGGCCAAGCGTCTTCGGAGATAGTGGCGTCAGTAGTCATCGCGACAATCGTATCCGCTGTTCCATCCGCGTGACAGATGACGAGTCATCGAGATCAAGTTCACCATCCCAGATCGCCGCCTCGATGCGCTCAAGCCACTGACCCAGAGCAGGGCCGCGCTCGACGCCGAGTTCGATCAGTCGGTGTGAAGAGATCGGTGAGTGGATACTAGAACGCCGCTCCAGATAGTCAGAGACCGCCGCGCCAGAGGCTCCGTTCCAAATCCGCGCGGCTACAGATGTGACGCTGTCTGGGAAGCGCTTCAGCGCTCTCGCGACTGAGGACGGACGTTGCATGCCGCCGATGCTTCGTCGCAACTCGCGTAGTTGCGCTCCGGACTCGAGGCCTACGCGTTCCTGCCGGTTCAGCCCCACCGACTTCGGCAACCAATCCACCATGTCTGGTTCACGGCCCAGCAATCCCATCGATGCCCAGAATTGTTCTGCTGTCTCGAATGCCGTAAGCGCAGCAGTTGGGACGAACCAACGCGTCTCCCGAGACTGCGGAATCTTCAGCC
>RKRS01000188.1 GCA_007571275.1 Dehalococcoidia bacterium | reverse complement strand
CACTGTCTCCGAGTCGATGACTCCGGCTGAACGCCAGCGTTCCAGCGCGGCTTCCCACTCGCCTCGCGCGATCGATTCCATCGACCCAACCTTGCTCCAGACCGGTCAAGACTACAGTGCAGATATGCAATGCGCCCCCTTGCCTGCCGAGATCGTCCGCGCTTACGACATTCGTGGCCGGGCGCCCGAGCAGATCAACGAGTCGATCGCGCAGCGGATCGGCATGGCGTTTGGCCGTTGGCTCGGTCAGCGCGGAGCGCACGGCGTCGCGGTCGGGCACGACGTGCGGGCAAGCTCGCCGCTGCTCTATGAGGCGGCGATTGACGGTCTGCTACGCGCCGGCGTCGATGTCCACGCCGCAGGTCTGTCGCCGACGCCCGTGATCGGCTGGACGGTGGATCAGCTTGGGTTGGGCGGCGGACTCGTTGTCACCGCGAGCCACAATCCGCCCGAGTACAACGGCTTCAAACTACTCGCCGCAGCGGCCCTCCCACTGATGCCGGACGAGATCAGCGAGGTTGCCCAACTGCAGCCTGGAATCTCCATGACCGTAGGCGAGCGGATCGAATGCGACGCAACCGAACCCTATCTCGATCTGCTCGAGCGGCGTTTCGGCTCAACGACCGACATCCGCGTCGCCATTGATCCAGGCAATGGCGTGACCGGACTAACCGCGCCACGCGCAATGATCGCCATGGGCGCGCAGGCGCATGCGATCCGATCGATCCCACGCCCGGTCGCGAGCCTGGCCGCCGATCCCCAGAATCCCGAGAGCATGCGCCAACTGGCGCTCACGACACGCGCGCTAGCGGCCGACCTTGGCATTGCATGGGACGGCGATGGAGATCGAATTGGCGTGGTCGACCATCTTGGCCGCCGTTACGAAGCGGACTGGCTGACCGCCGTGCTCGCTCGACCACTGCTGCGTCGGCGCCCCGAGAGTGAAATCCTGCTCGACCTGAAGACCAGCAGCAGCGTCATCGACGACATTCGCAACCGCGCTGGCGTGCCCGTTTCTGCTCGCACTGGCTACTCGTTCTTTCGTCGCATGATGCGCAAACGAGAGATGGCATTCGGCGGCGAGACCAGCGGTCACATCATGTTCGGACCGGAATACCGTCGGGGCGAGCGCGCGCCATGGATCGACGATGGCGTGTATGCCGCCTGCGCGTTGCTCTGCTATCTGTCGGAGCAGGGACGCTCACTCGCGGAGGAGATGGCCGAAATCGAACCGCGTCCCATATCACCTGAGCTTCGCTTGCCCTGCCAGGACGATCTCAAGAGTGACGTCGCTGCGCGAGTCGGCGACTGGTTTGCGGAACGTCATCCCGGAGCGCAGATCGATCGCAGCGACGGCGCACGGGTCTTGCTCGCTGATGGCTGGCTGCATGCTCGCGCATCCAACACCGCGCCCGTGCTCAGCTTGCGATTCGAAGCGTTGGATGAACACTCATACCGCCGCATCGCCGAGCAGCTTCAGGCTGCGCTCGCGCTACATACCCATGTCCATGGCGTCGACCAGCTGGACGATCCGCCGACGGTCGGCCCTCAACCGCTCACTTGATGAACAGGTCAACAGCTATGGCGGCGGCCAGGTCGCGCACGGCGGAGTCCGGCTCCTCCTCCAGCACCAGCGTCACACGCACATCGGCGCGCTGCCCATCGAGCGACAGTTCCGCATCTCGCACTGCGCGCAGCTTGACCAACGCGAACAGCCCTTGCCGCAACTCATGGGCCTCAGCGCCGGACGGGCGCACTTCAACGATCAGCGTTTCCGACTCGCCGATGAACACGGCGTCCGCCTCATCACCTGAGGGAAACCAGCGCTCCGTCACGCCGACGGCATCGGCTGGCGCGCCAAGCGCCTCACCATTGGCGGCGGCCCACTCCTTGAGCGCCCGATGCGCGGAACTCTCCGCGCTGCCCGAGCGGGTCTTGGTCGGTGGCAGACCGAATGCATAGACGCCCACGGTGACCCAATCGAATGTCTGTATGGCCAACAGCTCGTCCGCCGACGCGCCGCCCAACAACCCACGCAGATCGGGCGCGTCCGGATACATCGCCGACAATCTGGTCTGCATATGATCAGCAATCGTAGTCAGATCGACGTTTCCCGCCGCTGCGGGCAATCGCTGCAGTGCTGCATTTGCGTCCGCCAGCTCGCCTTTGCGAGCCGACTTGGTCAGAAAGCGAAACAGGGTTCGCTGAAGATCGATATCGGAGACTTCGAGCGGCATGGCCATAGGGTAGTGATCGATGAGCCAGTCCCGGGTCCCAGGTGACATCTTTCGCGCCTACGACATTCGCGGCCGAGCGTCGGGCGTTAACGCGCCGCTGACCGACGGCCTCGCCTATCAGATTGGTCGCGCGTACGCCGAACGCATCAGTCCGGTCCGTCGGGCTATTGTCGGCGGCGACCAACGATCCACTACGCCGTCGCTGATGCGGGCCGTAATTGCGGGATTGCTTGATGGGGGCGTGGATGTGATTGAGCTGGGTCGCGCGCCGTCGCCGCTCGTCTATTGGGCGTCGGCGCAGCAGTCGCTCACACAGCTGACCGGTGGGATCGTGATCACCGCGTCCCACAATCCACCCGACGACAACGGCGTCAAATTGTTGGAACCAGGCGGGATGCCGCTGTTACCTGAAGCGATTCAGGGCATCGCGGAGCGGATTGCGCGTGGATTCGTCGATCGCGGCGGGGATAGCGAGCCTGGCGCCCGGTCATTGTGGGATCCGAAGCCCGAATACATTCGCGGCCTGTCGCAGACCTACACGTTGGCGCGTCCGATCCGGATCGCGATCGATCCCGGCAACGGCGTCGCCGCCGTGACGGCGGCGGCTGCGCTCGGCGCAATCGGCGGGGAGGTCAGGGCAATCAACGACAACCCGGACGAACCCAATCCTCCGCATCCCGCCGATCCCCAACACGCTGCCAATGTCTCCGAGTTGGCCGCATTCGTTCGCGATTCAGGCGCA
This sequence comes from Dehalococcoidia bacterium, assembly GCA_007571275.1. Taxonomy (GTDB): domain Bacteria; phylum Chloroflexota; class Dehalococcoidia; order Bin125; family Bin125; genus Bin125. The sequence goes on along the minus strand of RKRS01000188.1, from coordinate 2,964 downwards.
CGGATCGGCTTCGCCTTCGACGGTGATGGTGATCGGCTTGGCCTGGTCGACGGCCGAGGCCAGCGGGCGAGACCGGACCAGGCGCTTGCCCTGCTCGCCGAAGACTGGATTACTACCTACCCTGGCGCTCAGATTCAGATCGACGTCAAGACCTCAGAGGCTGTGCTCGAACACATCGCGCGGCTTGGTGGTCGGCCTGTGTTCGGGCCGGTCGGCCACTCGCTCGGCAAGTATGCGATGCAGAAACGCGGGATCGCCTTCGGCGGCGAGGCCTCGACCCACTACTTCTATCGTCTCGACGATCCGCCGCACTTCAGCGACGACGCTGTCCGCACCGCCTGTCGCATCGCTCAGCTAGCTTCACGCACAGCGCTCGAACCGATCCTGGACAGGCTCCCGAGCTATCCCATTTCGCCAGAGGTCAAGATCGCTTGCCCTGATGATCGCAAACATGCCGTCGCAATGGAGATCGTCAATCTGGCTCAAGGTCGTTGGTCCGTGAATGACATCGACGGCGCGCGGATCGATCTCTCAACCGAGTCGGACGGGGCCTGGTGCCTCATCCGCGCGTCGAACACGACGCCATTCCTCACCGTCGTGGTTGAGGCGCGTAGCGAGGCTGGTTACGAGGTGGTGCGGCGCATCGCCGTGGACATCCTGGCCGAATGTGGGCTCGATCCGTCAGCGCTGCTCAGTCAACCACCGCTTGGTTGAGCTCTGCTCCGGGCAAGTTGAAGACGTCAGCAAGCAGTTCATAGGAACGCACGCGGGCGCTGAAGTCGTGTGTGATCGTCAGGACGATGAACTCGTCGACGTCGTACGTGTGAGCCATCTGCTCGAGTCTGTCGCGCACCCGCTCCGCTGAGCCGTGAATGCTGCGGTTCTGCATGTAGGCGAGATAGTCCAGCTCGGGCTGTGAATAGGGGAAGTTGAGCGCTTCCTCGACCGATGGAATCCCGCCGCGCATTCCACGATTGCCCTTGATCCGCCAGCACCAACGGCTCCAGCAGAGCCGCTCCGCTTCCTCGTCCGTCTCGGCGACGGTGACCGAGACGCCCAGCGACGCCCTGGGCTCGCTGCTGACCGGGGATGGCTGGAATCGCTCACGGTACTTACGCACCACCTGTTCGCCGCCTTCGGGCGAGATGAAGTGGGCGAAGCAATGGGGCCAACCGAGCTCGGCCGCGACGTGGCCACCATAGTGCGACGAGCCCAGCAACCAGAGCTCGGGCATTGGCGCGCCGGGCGGCGCGGCCTGCACTTCGCGGTACTGATGGTCAGGCGGCAGATCGTCGGCCAGCCAGCCGTAGAGGTCGAGCAGCTGCTCGGGGAAGTGGTCGATCCCGAGCGCGCCCGGTCCGTGTACCAGGGCGCGCGCGGTGCGCCCGTCCGATCCGGGCGCGCGACCGACGCCAAGATCGATCCGTTGCGGAAATTGTGTGGTGATCGTGCGGAAGTTCTCAGCCACCTTGAGCGAGGAGTAGTGAGGCAACATGATCCCGCCCGATCCGACACGGATCTGCGATGTGCGCCAGGCGACCTGTGGAATCAGCACCTCCGGTGATGCGCAGGCCAGCGATCCGGCATTGTGGTGTTCCGCCAGCCAGTAGCGGGAGTACCCCAGACGGTCGCACGCCTGCGCCAACTCAAAGGTCTCACTGATTGCCTGGGCTGCGCTGCCACCGGCGCGAATCGGGATCTGATCGAGCACGCCGAGCTTGATGTCAGCCGCCACAGTCATACCCAAAGCCTACAGTGCGCACAGAACAGGGGCTGGCTGTATGTTCGCGTCCCGCATGGTCCTAAGCTGAACACAGGTCGGACAGCGCAAGGACTCAGACATGGTTGAATCTGCAGAGACGACGATCGACGTACAGCGGCGACACGCCGCCACTGTCGCGCGGGCGGCTTGGGATGAGCGACCAGTTCGCAGCATGCTCGCCGCCAACGTCCTGCAGGTAGCGATGGGCACGGCGACCGAGTGGGGGCTGTCAGGCTCCCAACCGAAGACCGCAAAATCACCGATTTCACTTGGCGGCGGCATCCCCGACCGTGACACGCAGCCCCGGGCCGAGCTGCTCGCGGCCATGGAACGCGTGCTCGCACCGCCTGGCGACGCGCCGCTCGTTTACGGAGGACCTTGGGGATTCGCACCGCTCCGTGAAGAAATCGGTCGGTACTTCGCGCGCAATCATCCAGCTCAGCCCGACGCATCCTGGTATCTGCTGACCAACGGCGCGGCAGGCGCGATCGAGGTGATCTGCGACGCTCTGCTCAATCCCGGCGATGTGGTGATCACCGAGATCCCCACCTTCGCCGGCTCGCTGCGCACCATTCGCGGCAAGAAGCAGGCCGAGGTGATCGGCGTGCGGATGGATGACGAGGGAATTCGGCTGGATGAGCTGTCCGAGGCGCTCGAACGCGCTGAAGCGTCGGGACGACCAGCCAAGCTGATCTACACGCAACCGACCTTCCACAATCCGACAGGCCTGACGATGACGCTGGAGCGGCGGCTCGGCCTGATTGAGTTGGCGGCTGAGCACGGGGTCATGCTGATGGAAGACCACGCCTACTCCGAGCTCTACTACGACTCGCCACCGCCACCCACGCTGTCCGAGTTGAGCGACGGCTACGGCGTCTGCACGGTCGGCACCTTCAGCAAAGTGATTGCGACCGGCCTGCGAGTCGGCTGGATCCAGGCTCGGCCGGAGTGGATCAATGCCATGCTGCCCACCCGCTTCGATATGGGTCACAGTCCGCTGCTGCACCGGATGCTGTACGAGTACATGGCCTGCGGCAACTTCCGAGAACATGTGGCGTCAATGCGACAGCTCTACGCGCGCAAAGCTCGGACGTTGGCCAGCACGATGGCGCCCTTCGGCGAGCCCTACTTCGACTTCGTCGCGCCACAGGGCGGCTTCTTCCTCTGGCTCAAGCTACGCGAAGGTCTGAACGCCGACCATG
>RKRS01000135.1 GCA_007571275.1 Dehalococcoidia bacterium | reverse complement strand
GCGCTGCTCGACGACCAGGTCGCGTCGGGGCGCGTCAGCTTTCGCACGATCGACGGCCTGACGATTGAGCGGCGCGCGGAGGAACTGGCCGCCATCCCGGAAGGCGTGCTCAAGGAAATCCATGAGTGTGATGTCACGCTCAAGGGCCCAACCACTACGCCGGAACAGGGTGATGGCTGGCCGAACATCGAGTCAGCCAACGTAGCGATGCGCAAGGTGCTCGACCTCTTCGCCAATGTTCGCCCGGTGCGCGTCCCGGCCGAGGGCATCGATTGGACCTTCTTCCGCGAGAACACCGAAGACCTCTACGCCGTCGGCTCCGAGGGCTTCTCACTTGGTGATCTGAACATCGACTTCAAGATCCTCTCCAACCCGGGATCTGAGCGAATCATCCGCGCTGCATTTGAGTACGCCAGGAACAACGGCAAGAACTCGGTCACCGTGGTGACCAAGGCCAACGTGGTCAAGACGACTGACGGCGCCTTCCTCGACGCTGCGCGGCGAGTGGCGGAGGATTTCGAAGGGATCGAGTGGGAGGGTTGGTACATCGACATCATGACCGCGAAGCTGGTTGACCCCAAGCGTCGCACCAACTTCCAGGTCTTCGCCCTACCTAACCTCTATGGCGACATCCTGACCGACGAGGCGGCCGAGTTCCAGGGTGGCGTCGGTACGGCGGGCGCGGCCAACATCGGGACCAGGACCGCCATGTTTGAAGCGATTCACGGCTCGGCGCCGCGCATGGTGCGCGAGGGCCGTGATATCTATGCGGATCCGTCGTCGATGCTGCGCGCCGGCGCCATGCTGCTCTCGCACATCGGCTTCCCCGAACTGGGCGGCAAGCTCGACAAGGCGATGGACCTCTGCGGTCAGTACGAGAAAGAGCTGATCATGACCGGTCGCAGCACAGGCGCCACGACCGCTGAGTTCGGCGACTATGTGCTCGCGACGGTGAACGATTCCACGCTGGACGATCGCTGGGCGGCTGCGATTGAGGCCGTCCGCGCTGGTTCCTAGGACATCGCATGGCCAATGCAGTGCGAGTGGAGCGAGCTCGAGCGGAGCGCGCTGAGGCCGGTCGCAAAGCCGCGGTCGCACGCGCCGATTCGTTGGAGGATCGCGCGAAAAAGGCGGAGAAACAGGCGCGCGATCTGCGAGTGCACATGGACCGGTTAGCCGCTCGGTTGTCGAAGTCGGGTGAAGAGATCGCGCCACTGCGCGACCAGTTGCGTGAAGCGACGACTGAGCTGGAATCGCTTCGTGCGACGGCCGCGTCAGCGACGGCGTCTGCGGAAGCGGCAAACGCTCAGCTGGAGGAGCTGCGCGCGCGAGCGGAGTCGGCAGAGCAGGAACGGGACCAGCTACGCGGCGAGCGCCAGGAGCTGACCGAACGGGCAACCTTCTTCGAGCAGACTGCCAAGGAGTCCGCCGCATCTCTGGCGACAGCATCAGCAGCACAGGTCGAGGCGGCAAGCAAGGTCTCTGAGCTGCAAGCGACTCTGGACACGCGACGCGAGGAATTCCGACAGGAGCGCAATCGGCTGAGCCGTGAGAATGAGCGACTGCAGAAGCAGGTCGAACAACTCGAGGCGGAACTCGAAGCTACGAAAGGTGGAATTGGCGGCGCGTTGCGGCGTCGATTCGGCGGTTAGCCGCGTCGTCCGACAGAGTGGTGGTAACGCGATACTGTCGAGCGTTGGCTCGGTAGGTACGATCAGATGATGCAACGCCCCGACTTACGCCTGGCCGCTGCTGAGCGTGTCATCGTGCTCGATGGCGCCACGGGCACTGGTCTCCAGGTACTCGATCTGTCTCTGTCCGACTTCGACGGCCTTGAAGGCTGCAACGAGATCCTGAACCTCTCCCGTCCCGATGCCGTGGCCTCACTGCATGAGTCATATCTCGCCGCCGGCGCCGACGCAGTGTTGACTAACACCTTCGGCGGCTCGTCGATCACGCTTGGCGAGTACGACCTCTCCGAACGCACGCGAGAAATCAACCGAGAGTCCGCACGGATTGCGCGATCAGTCGCGGACCGATTCTCGACATCTGCATGGCCTCGCTATGTGTTGGGCTCGCTCGGGCCCGGCACGAAGCTGCCAACCCTGGGCCACGTCGGATTCGATGAGCTGTACGCCGCCTATCTCGAGCAAGCGCGTGGCCTGCTGGAAGGCGGGGTCGACGCGCTCCTGGTCGAGACCGTGTACGACCTGCTGCAGGGCAAAGCCGCGATCATCGCCTGTAAGGATGCGCTGGCTGAATTCAGCAGCGAGATTCCGCTCTTTGCGACCGTGACGATTGAGACGACCGGCCAAATGTTGGTCGGCAGCGAGATCGGCGCAGCGTTGACCGCGCTCGCGCCACTGGGCCTGGACGGCGTCGGCCTGAACTGTGCAACCGGCCCCGACCTCATGCATGAACCGCTGCGCTACCTTGCGGCCAACGCTGGGACCACCCTGCTCTGCTCGCCCAACGCCGGATTGCCACGAACTGAGGATGGCCGGATGATCTATGATCTCCAGCCGGCTGATCTGGCCGAGGCGCATCGGACGTTCGTCAGCGAGTATGGCGTCGGGATTGTGGGTGGCTGCTGTGGCACCACGATCGAGCATGTCCGCGCCATGCGTGAGGCGATGAACGGGTTGCAGCCTCGCAGGCGGACTCCCCAACCGGAGCCTGCGGCCTCTTCCCTGTTCGTCTCGACTCCTTATCGGCAGGATGCGTCATTTCTGATCGTGGGCGAGCGTGCCAACGCCAACGGTTCACGGCGTTTCAAGCGACTGCTGCAAAACGAGGAATGGGAGCAGATGGCGAATGTCATCCGCGACCAGGCGGCGGAGGGCGCGCACATCGTCGATGTCTGCGTTGACTTCGTCGGCCGCGATGGTACGCCCGATATGGACCAACTGGTCTCTCGCGCGCGCGGACTGTCGACGCTCCCGTTGATGCTGGACTCGACCGAGCCCGCCGTTCTGGAGGCCGGTCTCAAACAGCTGGGCAGCAAGGCGATTGTCAACTCGATCAACCTCGAGGACGGTGGTAAGCGTCTCGATCAGACACTCTCGGCCGCGACCCGCTTTGGCGCCGGCATGGTGGCGTTGGTGATCGACGAGCAGGGTCAGGCGCGGACCTGCGAGCGGAAGCTGGAAATCGCTCGACGGCTCTATCGCATCGCGACTGACGACTACGGACTCGCTCCTGAGGACCTGTTCTTCGATGCGCTGACCCTGCCCGTGAGTACAGGTCAGGAGGATCTGCGCCGCGATGGACTGGAAACACTTGACGCGGTGGCGGCGATTTCTCGCGAGTTCCCTCGAGCGCAGACGATTCTCGGTATCTCCAATATCTCCTTCGGCCTCAATCCGGCCGCGCGACAGGTACTCAACTCGGTGTTTCTGCACGACGCCGTGGAGCGCGGGCTCAAAGCGGCCATCGTCCATGCCGCCCAGATTCTGCCGATCAATCGGATTCCTGAAGAACAACTGGTCGCGGCGCGACGGCTGATTTTCGATGAGTGGGCAGAGGGACCGGATGGTCCGATCGATCCATTGCCAGCATTCATGGCCCTGTTCGAAGATCAACAGGCGACCAGACAACAGCGTGAGAGCCTGGGCGATCTCCCGCTTGAGGAACGCCTGCATCGGCGCATCGTGGACGGTCAGCGCGAGGGTCTGGAAGACGATCTGGACCAGGCGTTGGTCAGTCGTGAGGCGATTCCGATCATCAATGATCTGCTCTTGCCGGCGATGCAGGAGGTTGGTGATCTGTTCGGCGCCGGCGACATGCAATTGCCCTTCGTGTTGCAGTCGGCTGAGACGATGAAGAAGGCGGTGGCGCATCTTGAGCCACATATGGACCGTCTGGAATCGACCAGCAAGGGATCAATCGTTCTGGCGACCGTGCGCGGTGATGTCCACGACATCGGAAAGAATCTCGTCGAGATCATCCTCTCCAACAATGGCTTCACGACGATCAATCTGGGCATCAAGCAGCCGATCTCGAACGTGATCGAGGCGGCGATCGAGCACAATGCGGACGCGATCGGACTGTCAGGGTTGCTGGTCAAGTCGACCCTGGTGATGAAGGAAGATCTCGAGGAGTTGAATCGACGCGAGTTATCCGATCGTTGGCCGGTGCTGCTCGGAGGGGCGGCGCTGACGCGCAAATATGTCGAGTGGGACTTGCGCAACACCTTTCACGGAGACGTGTTCTATGGGCAGGACGCTTTCGACGGCCTGCGGATCATGAACGCGCTGAGCGCAGGAGTCGAACTTGATCGCGCCCCGGTTGAGCCCATTGCCTCACCATCGCTAGGCTCATCAACGCAGACAGCCGCAGCCATACGTTCGATGCTGGCGCCAGCGGCAGTGATTCCCGAGGCTCCGTTCCTGGGCACGCGGGTGATTCGCGGCCTGCCCTTGACCGATGTATTTCCCTACATCAATCGCACGGCGTTATTGCGTGGGCAGTGGGGGTTCAAGGGTCGTGACGCCGAGACCGCCGCGCAGGCCGAGCTGGCGTTATCGCAGATCCAGCAACAGGCGCTGCGCGATGGCATCCTTGAGCCAGCGGTCGTCTACGGCTACTTCCCCGCGCAGTCGGACGGTGATGACGTGATCGTATTCGAGCCGAATGGCTCGAAGGCCGAGGTGGCGCGCTTCTCGTTCCCTCGACAGCAGGGCAAACAGGGCCGCTGCCTGGCAGATTATTTCCGCTCGGTGGGCTCCGGCGAGATGGACATTATTGGCTTCCATGTGGTCACGATGGGGCCGCGCGTCGGCGAGCACGCGCAGCAGCTGTACGCCGCTGATCGCTATCAGGATTACCTCTACTGGCACGGGTTCGGCGTCGAGATCGCCGAGGCGTTGGCCGAGTACTGGCATCGACGGATTCGGTTGGAGTTGCGGATCGATGGATCCGATGGCGCAACGCCCGAGGAATTGATCAAGACCAACTACCAGGGCGCGCGCTATTCCTTCGGCTATCCCGCCTGCCCCAATCTCGAAGATCAGGCGTTGCTCTGGCAATTGCTCGATCCGGAACGAATCGGCGTTCGCTTGAGTGACGAGTTCCAGATGCATCCCGAGCAATCGACCTCAGCCCTGATCGTGCACCATCCTGAAGCTCGCTACTTCAGCATCTAGGCGGTGCTCAGACATCTGGCGCGATAGGCTGCGTTCGGTTGCACTTGCCTCGAGAGAGAACCTGAGCTTGAAGACGAAGGCGCTGTATGGCTGATCTCTTCCGACCGCGTTGGCGGGATGGCGACGACCCGTTCCGCCGTCTCGTCGTCCAGACCACCATGCGGTTCATGGAGATCGAAGCCGCTGGTGGCGTGGTGCTGGTCCTGGCGGCAACCGTCGCCATGCTCTGGGCCAACATCGACTATCACTCCTACGACTCTTTCTGGCACGCGCACATCAAGCTCGATTTGGACATCTGGTCGTTCGATCAGTCGCTACAGCATGTCGTCAACGATGTGTTGATGGTCGTCTTCTTCCTCGTCGTCGGCGCCGAGATCAAGCGCGAAGTGACGCACGGCGAGCTACGCGATCCGCGCCAGGCGGCATTGCCGATCTTTGCGGCGCTGGGCGGCATGATCGTGCCAGCCGCGTTGTACGTGGCACTCAACGCCGGCGGCGAAGGCGGATCGGGCTGGGGAATCCCGGTCGCCACCGATATTGCCTTTGCACTCGGTGTGCTCGCCCTGGTCGGGCGAGGCGTACCGGTGCAGCTCAAGGTCTTCCTGCTCACTCTGGCGGTGGCCGATGATGTGGGCGGCATCCTGATCATCGCCATCTTCTATTCCGAGTCCATTCAGCTGGAATGGCTACTCGGCATGGTTGGCGCTGTGGCCTTCTTGCTGCTGCTCAAGCAGTTCGGATTCCGCCACTTCGGCGTGCATGCAATTGGCGGGCTGTTTCTCTGGCTCACGCTCTGGGAAGCGGGCGTCCACGCGACGCTGGCAGGCGTCATTCTGGGGTTGATCGTGCCTGCCGACGCGCTGTACGACCGGCAAGGCACCAGCCGCAGGATTGACTATCTGCTCCAGCGCTTGCGC
>RKRS01000027.1 GCA_007571275.1 Dehalococcoidia bacterium | reverse complement strand
CTTGTGCGATGTCTGAGAGCCGGCTCGGAGGCGGTTGCGCCAGCCCCTTCTCATACTTGGACAAGGCCTGCTTGGAGATGGGATGCTCCATCTTCGCCGCCAGACCTTCCAGGGAGAGTCCGGCGGCCAACCTCGCTTGGCGCAGTCGGCCACCCAGCATCGGAACGGCTCCTCCTACCTTCATTATGCACGTAGGGTAGGGGGCTCAGACTCGTCACCTAGCCGTTGTCAATCCTGAATGTACAGAGTGTCATAGTCCACGAGCCAAGTGCGCATTGCGGCTCAGGAAGAGAAAGAAAGCAGGACGAATTCAGACTCCTCTTGGCACACCAGGTCACCTGGCCTGCTTGCCGTCCTCCTCGGAGACTGGGATTCGGCCTTTCCCGTTGCGCTGCATCTTCGAGCTACGCTCAGAGTCGCTCAAGGCGTAGAGGAGGGGCTATGGCAGACACACGAAGCCCGATCGGGCGAATCGAGTACGACGCGAGTCGGGCCCTGCAACTGCTGCGTGCCGGCGTTGGTCAACCGGACATTGAGTTTCGCGATGGACAAGAGGGCGCTATTCGCCAGATGGTCGAGGAGCCTGGTCGTTCTCTCGTCGTGGAGCGCACAGGCTGGGGCAAGAGCTTCGTTTACTTCATCTCGGCCAAGCTCTTGCGGGAAGCGGGAGCCGGTCCCACACTGCTCATTTCTCCATTGCTTTCGCTCATGCGCAATCAGATTGACGCCGCCCAACGAATGGGCGTCACTGCTGAGACAATCAACTCGAGCAACTCTGACCTCTGGGCCAACGTTGTCTCCAGGATCCGATCTGACGAAGTCGACATCCTCCTGATTTCGCCAGAGCGGTTGGCCAACGAGCAGTTCCGCAACGAGGTGCTGGCTGAAATCGGTGACCGAGTGACGATGCTTGTCGTCGACGAAGCACACTGTGTGTCTGATTGGGGTCATGACTTTCGACCTGACTACCGACGAATCGCGCGACTCCTTCCATTGTTTCCGCGCAACATTCGAGTACTCGCAACAACAGCAACCGCAAACCGGCGCGTCGTACAAGACCTGGAAGAAGCGCTGGGACCAAATCTGAGGGTTCAGCGCGGGGATTTGGCCCGCCCTTCCCTCAGCCTGCAGACGATTCGTATGCCGTCACGGGCGAGACGCATGGCCTGGGTGGCCCGGCGGCTCAGTGAGCTAGACGGCTCGGGCATCATCTATGTCCTGACCGTTCGTGATGCGATCCAACTGTCGAATTGGTTGAAACATCAAGGCTTCAACGTACATGCATACACAGGTTCCCTGGAGTCTGACGAGCGGGTGCGCCTTGAGCGCTCACTTCTCAAGAACGAGGTCAAGGCGCTGGTGGCAACGACAGCATTGGGAATGGGTTTCGACAAGCCTGACTTGAGATTTGTCATCCACTTCCAGGTGCCGCAATCGATTATCCACTACTACCAGCAAGTCGGTCGCGCCGGCCGGGGCGTCAATCAGGCTTACGGCGTGTTGTTGGGAGGGTCTGAAGACCTCAACATTCAGGACTATTTCATTCACAGCGCGTTTCCGACGCGCGATGAGGCGGGTCAAGTGCTCAATGCACTGGAGAGCGCCCCGATGGCCTGTCAATCGGCGGCCTGGAGGCAGTCGTGAACGTGCGGCGCACTCGTCTCGATCAGACGCTCAAGATGCTGGCGCTCGAGTCGCCTGCGACCATAGTCAAAGATGGAACCGTATGGTGCCGCACGATCGCTCCTTTGGAGCCAGCATTTTGGCAGCGCGTTGAGCGAATCACGACTTTGCGTCAGGCAGAGCAATCTCAGATGCAGGTTATCTCGACCTGAAAGAGAACCACATGTCCTTTCTGCTTGCAGCGCTAGACAACGACCGGCCGGCCACCGACGGGAGGACCCTGGCGCCATTGAGTGAGGACGTCGATCCGGACGCCGTACGGCAAGCGATTGATTTCCTCACCGGATTCAAAATCGAGATTAAGCCGCGCCATCGATGGCCATCAGGCGAGGGGAGCATCCCTAGCGAGCAGAGGGCAAACCCGGGACGTGCGCTGACACAATGGGGCGATGAAGGTCTCGCCCAGCAGGTTCGATCCGAAAAGTACGAAGTAGGGGAGTTCAGCGACACACTGGTCGATGCGGCAGCGCGACTGCTCCGCAGATGGGAACCTCAGCCGACACCCGAGTGGGTGACCTGCATTCCATCCCAGCGGCGCCCCACGCTCCTTCCCAGCCTTGCCCGTCGTCTTGCCGATCAGCTGGGCATCCCGTTCTTCCCAGTGTTGAGCAGGTCTAAGCCGGCGGCGGAACAAAAGACAATGGCCAATAGCGCACATCAGGCACGCAACGCCAGAGAGTCGCTCGAAATCGACCGAGGTGCGGTAAGGCCGGGCCCAGTGTTGCTGATCGATGACATGGTCGACTCTCGTTGGACCATCACAGCCGCCACAGTTCTCCTACGCTCCAAGGGCAGCGATGTCGTGTTTCCGTTTGCGCTAGCAAGGGTAGGCGAGTGATGACGCCCTCGATTTCGGAGCGCACCAAGTCAACACTCTTGCTCACAGCGCCGCTGCTGCCCCGCGGCAGCGGTTCCAAGTCCGAGCCATTGCGGCCGCGTGAGTACCAGGACCTATCGTCGACGCTGTCTCAGACCGGACGCACCTTGGAGGATCTCCTGGGCGCCGAAGCACAAGAGATTCTGGAAGACATTCGCATCCGCATCAACTCGGAGCGGCTGTCCACCTTACTGGCTCGCGGCCTGCAGCTGGCAGGAGCGATTGATCGGTGGCATTCGCGTGGCATATGGGTCATCGGTCTTGGCGATCCTGAATATCCTCAGGAATTGGTTGAGCGGCTTGGCGCCGCGGCGCCACCAGTCTTGTATGGCTGCGGGAACCTGGCGCTGCTGCGAGTCTCTGGGCTAGCGGTTGTCGGCTCCAGAAACCCTTCTGCCGAGGCAGTGCAGTTCGCTCGGACGGTCGCGGAGGAGGCAGCGCACAGTCATGTGCCAGTGGTATCGGGAGGCGCCAAAGGAATTGACGCTTCTGCCATGCGATCGGCGCTTCAGGCCGGAGGGAACGCTGTTGGAATTCTCGCGCAACGCTTGGACAGAGCAGCGGTTGCTGGCGAAAATCGAGAGTACTTGGTCGCCGGTCAACTTCTCCTGTTGTCGCCCTACGATCCCAGCGCAGGGCTCAACGTGGGCAACGCGATGGCACGCAACAAGCTGATCTACGCATTTGCGAACGCCGCGCTCGTGGCGAGCGCCGACCACAATCGCGGCGGTACTTGGGCGGGAGCGATCGAGCAACTGCAACAACAAGCCCCAATGCCTCTGTATGTGCGCGGTGACATGAAAGACGATGCACTTTCCGCGCTGATTAAGTACGGTGCAAAGACTTGGCCCCGCCGGCGCCGACATTGCGCGACTGGCATGCCCAGCCGACTCCATTCCGAGCTCTGCTGCAGAAACGCACACCCCAGCCCAAGCAACGAGCTCATTGTTCGATCACGCCAGTCAGATGCTGTCGCGCCTCGATCGCGAATGCACTCGAGCAGAACTGCAGGCTTATCTCGAGGTCATAACAGGGCAACTGCGTGCCTGGCTGCCCGAGTTCTTGGCCTTGGGGGTGTTGGAACAGTCATCGAAGAGGCCCGCCCGTTACCGAACGAGGCCGCCCGCATTACCACTCTGAGCCAGTCTCAGATCGCCCATGAGCTGCCCCATGGTCGACGCCTACAGCACCACCTCCCAGGCAAACGTTCGCAGTACAGTCCCCTTTTGGCCTACCAACCCACCCAACCGCAACAACTAGCCGCCCGTACGGGCGGCTGAGGCTCCGGCGCCGCAGCCCAGAGGGCTGCGGCGGAATGACGGGGGATGAGTCTGGGTGGTTCCTTTTCTCCCCCCGCTCCGCGGGGGAGAAGCCGAAGGCGGTGGGGGGCGCCCCCTACCGCCTGGCCGCACTTCTGCCTGCTCCGCCTCGAGCGTCGCGAGTCTCTCGCGCTCCTCCCGAGCAACGCCGTCCATCTCCTCATCAAGCAGCTTCACCAGGTCGCGAATGTTGCTCTCCGTGAGAACATGATCCCGCAGCTGCTGGATAATCAACCGCTCAAACCGATCCGCATTGAGCCGAGGAGTCTCGCAGCTCGTGCTGCCGCCGTTCAGAATCGACTAGCAGACGTAGTAGCTGTACCTGCCGCCCTTCGCTTCGGCAGCGGTCAGCGCCCTGCGACAGAGTCCGCAGCGAACCAACTCGCTCAACAGGTAGCGACTGGCCGCCTGCCGCGGGTGGATACGCTCAGGCGCGCGTGATTGCAGGGACTGGCTAACTCGCTCGAACTCGGCCGCCGAGATGATGGCCGGAAACGCATCCTGCACACGCACGGGAGACGCACCATTCTGGTCGCTCAGACCCCAGACCAGAGTTCCGGTGTAGATCTCATTGACGAGCATCTTGCGGAACTGGGGTCGGTCGGCGACGCGCCCGCTCTCCGCCTCGTCAACGTACTCGCGCACGATGGCGTAGCCGTTGCGCTGAGCGAAGTCGCGCAGCGCCCGCAGCTGTGCGGCGACGGAGAGGTCCACGTCCTGACGGTCGCTGGAGACCCGGGCATACAGGGCTGCCGGCGTCAGACTCATCTCATCCTTCATTCCGCTGCTCCGTTTTCTTATCTCTGAACCAGGGTCCGAAAGGACCGGTCGGCGGTGACCACTCTCAGAATAGATGTTCGCCGTCAATCTGTTGCCGAAATCACCTTGCAGAGGCCGGGTCTGGAGTCCGACAAGGTCATCCTGCCGTGCGGCACCGGCCAGACCCGTTTTCGCTGCGCATCATCGAGAACCGGCCAGTAGGCGCTTGCAGCCCTGCGCGACTGGGACGGTGCCGGGGCGTCGAGCCCACCCAAACACGTCGTTGACCGCCTCTACCAGACCGCAGGCGACCTCTCTACTGACACGACGTTGTGGTTAGGCAGTGCCGCCAAACCCCGCAAATCGAAGTCGAGCGAGCTTTGCCCGGCAGGCCCAGCTCCGATGTTGGACTGCCCTCTGGCATCACGCGATGGTGACCTTGAGAGGATCACCAATCTTCGTCTCAGATCTGGTGACCGGATGACAGTGGCCTACCGTATCTCCGCCGTGTGAAGGTTCTGGATTGCCTGCTCTTTCGCACGGTTCGTGTTCCTGCGGTGGAGCGCTTCAGTCTGTTGGCGCACGAACTCGTTCCCGTCGAAGCTGCGTGAAACGGCGTGGCACATTAGCTTGTGCGAATCGCCCTGCAGCTCTTGACGAAGAGCCGGTCGCTGAGAGGAGACTGTCGTGGCAGCTCAACAGGAGCTTCAGGCGTCTGAATGACGGCGACCAAGCCATGGGCATCCACCGGTCTATGGGTCAATCGGGCGGCGACGGCGGTCGTCGTGAGACTCGAATAGACAATGCAACCGCTCATCGATTTTGCCAAGGGGGTGGCTCGGTTGCTCGCTGACCTACTTCTCGCCATCGTGATATGGGTTGCGCTCACACTGATCTTGGACGCCGCTTTTCCCGGTGAACCGAATGCAGATGGCAGTTCATCGAGGTGGTGGTGGACGCTCGTTGCCCTCGCCGTGGCCATCGCCATCACAATATTCCGCCGACGGCGGCGAACCTCAAGACCTTCGAAGGTGGATGAAGAGCCGGTTTTGGCGCAGTCCGACCTAGGCGAACCAGACACCAATCTCCAGAGTTCAACCGGTACGGCCTCGAGCGAACTAGGGGAATCTGTCGATAGACCTACATCTACCGGACTGCCCACACTCCCTCGTTTCGAGCAGGAAGTGCCCAGTACCAGGGGGTCAGTGAGCGTCTGGATCCCGCCAGGAGAACCAGTCACTGTCAAGGGCCGGATGCTGCCCGACGGTATGATCTACGTCGGCTCCGGCTTACCAGGCATTTCGCAGCATGTCGGAGTCGAACCTGCCCTAATCGACCCGTTGCTGCCAGTCGACAATCGGGATTCCGACGTACACGGCCACGACATGAGCTATTGGCCGTCGTACAGCGAGATGACGCCGGC